>CASEHG010000021.1 GCA_949287565.1 uncultured Brachyspira sp. | reverse complement strand
CAGCATTAATTCCAAAACTTGCCTCCATAGCTAATTGGGTAATTTCTTTAGAATCATCTTTACATTGTTCATATACACTGTCAATAAAACTGTCTATATTTTGTTTTTCTTCTTCTGATAAATCTTTTTCATAAGGAAGCGGGAAAGTCATAAAATAATCTCCAAAATTATAAATATAACTTATTATATGTCTTTTTGCTTAAAATTCAAGTTTTATTTATTATGCACTCTAATCAATGATTTTGTTTAAGCATAGTTTTTTATAATTTTAAAAATTTAATTACATTTGCCCACCCTTTAGGCTTTTTGAATTATTCTGCAACTTTTAAATTATTTTTTCTTTTTAGTTTTAACATGTTATTTTAGCTGCCCACCCAAGATTTTTTAAATTTAAAGTGTACACTCTTAAAATTATAAATATAGAGTTATTTTAAAAGTACTTGACAAAATTAATTATGTAATTTTTTAACATATTTTAGTTATAAAATAATGTTTTACATTCTGCATAATAATTAATTTCAATGTGGTAAAATTGCAGTTCTTTTGGTTCTCGCCTGCCGAAGGCACGCACAGCGAGGCGGGCTTCGCCTTATATCAATACCGAAAGGCACCTACTCGGTAAAAGAACTGGGGGTGTGGGGGCAAAGCCACCACAAACAATAAAACTAAAAAGTTAAATTTTAACAAACTTAAAATTTTTTTAGTATATAATTCAAATTTTATTATGTTTTTAAATTTTACTAACCGTGCGTTTAGAGATATATAACTTTTATCTAATATAAAAATAGGTATCCCAATTTGTTTGGAATACCTAAAACTTTTATTATAATATTTTAATTAATTACATAGCTTCTGCTTCATTAGAACCTGTATTGTCACTAGAATTGAATTTGTCCATATCCACTTCCTTGCAGATTTTTCCTGTAACAGCAGCAGTAACCATACCATCATTAACATTGAGCATAGTTCTTCCCATATCAATAAGAGGCTCTATTCCTAAAAGTATAGCTACTAAACCTACAGGAAAGCCTAAAGCTGAAAGCGTAATCAAAGCGGCATTTGTAGCTCCTCCTCCAACTCCGGCAATTCCGAAACTTCCAATGGCAATTATTATAACAGCCTTTATTAAGAAAGCAGGTTCAAGAGGATTAATACCTAAAGTAGGGGCAATCATAGCAACTACCATAGCAGGATAAATACCAGCACATCCATTCTGTCCTATTGTTACAGCAAGAGAAGCTGATAAATTTGAAACTCCTTCAGATATACCCATTTTATCTTTTAAAGCTGAAACAGTTAAAGGTAAAGTACCGGCACTTGTTCTTGATGAGAAAGCAAATGTTAAAACTGTAAATGCTTTAGTGTAATATTTGATAGGATTATATCCAAATATCATAAGTATTATACTATGAACTATAAGCATAATTATTATTGATATGTAAGAAGCTAGAAGGAATTGACCTAATTGAGCGAATGCATTCAAATCGCTTGTAGCCATGAATTTAGCCATAAGTGCTAATACACCGAATGGAGTTAATCTCATAACGAAAGCTACTATCTTCATAACAACGTCATGTAAAGACTGCATAATCTTTTGAAAGAATTCAAATACTTCAGGCTTTTTCTTTCTAAGTCCCAATGCAGAAGAACCCACTAAAGCAGCAAAAAATACAACTGAAAGTGTAGGAGATCCTCCCATACCGGCTAATGCTGCAAATGGATTTGTAGGTATGATATCTAATAATTGCTGAGGAACTGGTCTTGATGAAAACTCTTCCAATCTTCCCTCATAATTTGAAGCACCTTTTGATATGTCGCCTACCAATGACTGAAGTTTTGAAGCATCTAAGCCAAATCCTTTAGCTGTTAAAAATCCTACTAAAGCAGATATTGCTGTTGTTATCATTAGTACGCCAATAATTATCATAGTCATTTTGCCCAGATTGTTACTATTGCCTTTTATATTAATAAGTGCCATAGTTATAGAAACAAAAATTAAAGGCATAACTAACATCTGTAAAAGTCTTACATAACCGTTACCTACCACATTGTACCAAACGATACTTTGATTTACTATTTCCATATTTGAGGCATAAACTGTTCTAAGTACAAACCCCAAAGCCAAGCCTAGAATTAAGGCTGATAATACTCTAATTGTGAAATTCATATGCTTCTTTTGCATAAAATAGAGTAATCCAATTAGAGCAAGCAATATTATAACATTAATTACAATATAAAGTCCCATATAAATACTTCCTTTTAATATTTTTAATTGCATTTTAATATTTTTAATTGCATTCTAATATAATATAGTTTTGAAAAAATTGATAGTATTATAATCAGGACTATTTAACGCACGGTAAGTGAAATTTTATAATATAATAAATTTGTATTTATATTGTAAATTTAGCTCTGCGTGAGGTGTATACTAAAAATTTTAGAGTTTGTCAATTTTTTTGTTGTTTTTTTCCGCCGCAAAAAGAACCAAAAAGAGCAAGTATAAAATTAGTACAAAATCATACTAAAATCGTCTTATATGTAAGATAACCCCTTAAATAAAATCCTATATGTAGCCTTTCGCGAAGCGTATACGAGTTTATCGAGGATATAGCTTCTCGCCGTAGGCGGGCTTCGCCTGTGGCAAACTTAACAGTACTTCCTTCGGTCGCAAAAGAAATGGGGTATTGCGTAAGCACGCAGAGCGGTGGGCAAAGCCCCAGATATAAAAAAGAAAATATAAATTTATTTTTGACAAAGTATATTTGTTTAGGTATATACTCAAAAAATTAAACAAATCTTGGGCGGGCAAATGTAAGTAAATTTTAAAACTTAATACATACCCGCTCCATTTATTATTTTTTATTTAATTAGAATATATGCTTACTATTTTTAATATAACCTCTGTCATTTTTTCTAAAGACTGAACAGGAATGTATTCAAATCTGCTATGAAAATTTTCTCCTCCAGCTGATAAATTCGGACAAGGCAATCCTCTAAAAGATAATCTAGCCCCATCAGTACCGCCTCTAATAGGTACGATTTTTTCTTTTATACCGCATTCATTAAAAGCCTTTTTAGCATTATCTATCAAATGCATATAAGGAAGTATTTTTTCTTTCATATTATAGTAGCTGTCTTTAATATGACAGATAAATGTATTTTCGCCATATTTTTTATTTAGAAAATTACAAATATCTTTTATGAATTCTTTTTTATGATTGAATTTCTCTAAATCATGATCTCTTATAATATATTCAAGCTCTGCTTTTTCTTCAGTACCTTCTATATATGATAGATGATAAAAACCTTCATACTTTTCTGTATACTGAGGCTTTTGTTCTGCTGGAAGCATAGAGTTAAATTCCATTGCAAACAAAATAGCATTCTTCATTTTATTTTTAGAATATCCAGGATGAACATTGACACCATTAACTGTTATCTTACAAGAAGCAGCATTAAAATTCTCGTACTCTATTTCTCCAATCTCCCCGCCGTCTATAGTATAAGCAAAATCTGCATTAAACTTTTCAATATCAAAATATTCAATACCCTCTCCTATTTCCTCATCTGGAGTGAAAGCTATTTTTATTTCTCCATGCTCTATACTTTTATCACTCATTAAAATTTCAGCCATAGTCATAATTTCTGCAATACCAGCCTTATCGTCAGCACCCAAAAGAGTAGTTCCGTCTGTTACTATTAAATCATTGCCTATATATTTATTTAAATTATCAAACTTTTTACTGCTTAAAACTATATTTTTTTCTTTGTTTAAAACAATATCTTTACCGTCATAATTTTTGATAATATTAGTTTTTATATTTTCTCCCGGTGCATCTTCATTGGTATCTAAATGTGCAATGAATCCTAATTTAGGCTTATCCTCTTTTCCTTTAGATGCAGGTATCGAAGCATATACAAAAGATTTATCATCGACATAAGCATTATCAATACCCATTGTTTTTAATTCATTAACTAAATATTCAGCAAATACTCTCTGTCCTTCTGTACTTGGAGTTTGATTCTCATTTCTGCTGTTTGAAGTAGTATTAAAAGATGTATATTTTATAAATCTCTCATAAGTTTTCATACAATATTCCTTAAAAAACGATGATTAAATATTAACAAAATTATTTAATAATTCAATACATAATTTTATACCCCACCCTTTAAGATTTTCTACTTAACTTACATATTTTAACTTAATTAAATTTATTGTTTTATTAGAAATGTTAGCACCCACCCAAATGTTATTTAAATTTAAAAATCTATTTAACGCACGCTTAATTGGATATTTTTTATAATCAAAATTTTGTTTTTAATTAATCAATATTTATAATTTTGTTCTGCGTGCGGGTTAGTATAAAAATAAATTTGTGTTTTATATTAATAAAAATAATTGGTAGGATTCAGAAAAATCATAAACTAATTAATATTTATAGTCGCTTCATAATTATTATTTCTATAATCATTATATTTTAATTTAATTATACTAAGTTTATTGCTATTAAAAAAATCATTTGGAATAACATTTTTTAAATATAATTGATTTTGTTTCCAATAATCAATAGCATACTTCATTACTTTCTGCTTATGATCTGGAAGATTTAAAAGATTGTTAGTTAAATCGCTGTCATCATAAAAAGAAACATATAAATCTATTTTATTAATATACAAATGCAATGGAGATAATACAGTCATCACTCTTAAATATCCATTAATTAACTGAGATGATAATTTATTAATATTACTATCCGTAATAGATGATTTCATTTCAATTATATCTAATTTATATCCGTCAATATTTTTAGAAATTAGAATAATATCTGATGAGTTTTTTAATGATAAATGATTAAATTTATTGGCACCTTCAATCTTTGATATAAAAATACATTCATTATATGGAATATTAATATTATATATAACATCAATATTATCTATATTTTCATTATAAACAAATTGACTATTGCATACAAGATCAAAATTAAAATATTTATTATAATATTTATTTAACTTTTCTATTCTTTGGTATAAATCTTTCATATTTAATTATCCAAATCTTCAATAAAAGCCTCAAATTCTTCTGATGACTGCATTAAATACTTATGGAACGTAGGAGCTTGAAATCCGTATTTACTACCCTTTATTTCAGTTACATCAGTAAATCCATCTTCTTTTATATCAAATTGATACAT
>CASEHG010000020.1 GCA_949287565.1 uncultured Brachyspira sp. | reverse complement strand
TAGCCTTCTTCAAATTTCTGATAATCCATTTTAAGAAAAATCATATAAGTAAGCTGCGAAACATAATCGGTATAAGCCATACCGCTTTGTCTTAACACCTCAGCAAAATTCCATACTTTAGTCACTAAACTGCTTTCATTCATGATAAATCCTTATACACTCAAAATTTTTAAGTTTGTTAAAAACATTTTATATTTTATTATTTTAGGGGACTAGTCCACGAACCCCTACTTCTTTTGCCGAATAGGCACCTACTCGGTGGTGACCCAGGCACAGCCCGCCTGCGTCGAGAAGCAAAAGGACTGCATTTTACAATTTAAGCCTTACGCTGCAGTTATAATATATTTTATCAACAGTTTACAATTTTTTATATAAATCATAAAAAATTAACAAGTAATAATTGTTCAATAAAATTAAATTAATTTTCCCTCAAAAGCCTTTTTCAAAACAGCCTGCTTTAAAACATTTAATTTATCAATATTTTCATTTATATTATTCTCTATATTATCAACTTTATCAAAAATATTCTGTATATTATCGGCTATAGTTTTTTGCAATTCTATATCAGGAACTTTTATATCCATATTTTTTAACGAGTTTAAATATATACCTTTTTGAGCTGTTCCTCTAACATGAACTTTAAAATAATTAATTGAATATATAGAATTGAAAAAATATTTTAAATATAGAGAATTAATATTATGCTTTATAATAGCAACACTTCTTTGCAAACAAAATCTTTCTATACCATCAGGTACCACAGCTGATTCACCTATACTCCCCACTATAGTTAATAATACATCATTAGTGGATATATTAATTCTTTTACATTCTTTTTGATAATCATCTTCTGAAATAAATCTAAAATTATTAAAAAGTATTTTACCATTTTTTATATTTTGGCAACTTAGCATAGGTATCCCATTTTCCTGTTTTTTAGGTGGAGCATGTGAACCATCTGTAATTTTATAAGATATATCTTCAAGTTTTTTGTTTTCCCACTCATAAGGTTCATAATTGCTGCCTTTAGCGAAGCTGTTATTCTCATCGAATGCGTATTTTAAAACTGACTGCTTATACTGTTTGATTTGCTCTTTTATGATATTTAATTTATTCAAGGCATTGTCTATTTTTTGGAATTCGCTCTCTATTTTTTCTACTATGAGTTTTTGTTCTTCTAGCGGTGGTAGAGGTAAAATAGTATCTCTTAATTTGTTAACCCCTACTCCACCAATAATACCATTTATATTTTTTTTAAAAATAAAAAAGAAGGTTGGAGTTTGCAAATAATAGTATAAAAATATATGATCTATTCCATATGGAGAAAAACAACATAATTTATTTACAAAACAAACATCTTGATTTGTAATAGCTATTTTTCTTCCAGCACTTCCTCCCTCTATACAAAGCAGAGTACTATTTTTAGGTGCTATACGAAATTTAGTATTTGAATTAGGTATTCGAACTCCATTGTCATAATTTATTTCATTATTAAAACTTATATCTTTTGTTGCAATATAATAATACCCTGAAGATAAACCTGTATATTTCTTCTTTTTTTCTTCTTCATTAATACTATTTCCTGTATATATATCAGCTAATGATGAAAGTCTTACCCATTTCCAATTATCTGGGATTTTGAAAGGTATTTCATATGAATTTATCTCTGCTTCTGTTTTCATTTCAGATTTTTTTTTGACCGACTTCTTTGTGCTCATTATTTATTCCTAATTATTTAAGATAGTTTAGATGATATCAAATTAAGTGATAAATCTGATACTATTTCTTCTAAAGTGATATGTTTAGAAGAGTAAAGTTTTTCAAATAAAAGTTTAGCTTCCTTATAGCTATGGTTCTCATCTGTCAATGCTTCATGTATTTCTTTTTTATCCGATATATAGCCGTTGCTTATAATATAATTTTTTAATATATTTAGTAAAGTATTCTCTTCTTCGCTGAACTCTATATTATAATTTTTTTTCTGTCTGCCTTTCCATAATTCAAATCTTCTATTTGCAGTTATACTAAAATCTTCTAATTCATCATATTTGCCTATCACAAAACGCACTAACTGAATTAAATTGGTTATTATATCTTCAGGCTTTTTGCTTTTTACTCTTTTTTTATCAAGTAAATAATATGCTTCCCATATCATAGAAGTTTGTAAAGGAGGCATATTATTAAGAAGTTTTTCTCTCAAATCTTTTAATATTTCATAAGTTAAGGCTCTGTCATCGCTTGAATATATTATTTTTAATGCTTCTATACTGTCTTTATTGCTATCTATAAAATCTTTAAAACTCTTTACTGTTTTATTAGCATTCTCTACGGAAAAATCTGTAAATATTACTTCATCTGAATTTATATTATCAATTATAAGATAAGCATTTTTAAAGGCTTTTATCAATTCATTTCTAAAATCAGGTTTATAAAAAGGCTTTAATGCTTCATAACGCATATTAGAAATTTCTTCTTCTGTTTTATCCTTTATAATATCAGCATCAACAGTATTATAAATATCGCTGCATATTTCATGCAAAGTTTTTCCGCCTGCAAGTTCTTTTAATGTTTTATGCTCGCTTTCTTTTATTTTATTTTGAAGAGCTGTTATTCTTGATACTAATGTAGTTAAAACATCTTCTTCTACATCTCCGCCGTATTTAACCATCTCTATAATTTTTTCTGTGCTTAAGCTATTTTTTCTCTCTAAAGGCTGAGAAAGTGTTTTTTCTGTTTCTGTTACTCCTATGGCATCTATTAAATAATAAAAATCTTTGCTCTTAGCATTTGGTGTAGCTGTTTTTAAAGTTTCATTATCTATAGTTCTTACTCCGCGTCCTTTCATCTGCTCATAATATACGGAAGATGAAACATTTCTCATAAATATCAATACTTCCAAAGGTTTTATATCCGTTCCTGTGGCTATCATATCCACACTTACTGCTATTCTGAAATTAGGCTCATTTTTAAAATCTTTTATTAAACCCTGCGGATTATCTGAAGAGTAGGTTATTTTTTTACAGAACTCATTTCCTTTATTAAATACTTCCCTTGCAATTCTTACTATATTTTCTGCATGATTGTCATCTTTAGCAAATATTAAAGTTTTAGGTACAAAAGTCGGTTCTCTATCAGGATAAAGCTGAGTAAATAAAGATTTTTTATAAGCTTCAAGTACAGTTCTTATCTGATTAACTGATACTACTTTTCTATCTAAATCTTTTTTCTCATAAATAATATCTTCTTCAAGAGTTTCGTATATTTCACGTCTTGTTTTTTTCTCTACAATAGGAACATAAGTTTTTTCTTTAAGTGTTGCTCCATGCTCCCCTATTTGAGTTTTTATTCTAAATACTTTTTCACCTACATTGATACCGTCAATTATAGAACGTTCAAGAGGATATTCATAAACTAAATTACCATTAAAATAAGCTATAGTATTTGCTGAAGGTGTTGCAGTAAGCCCTATAACAAATGCATCAAAATAATTTAGAACCTTCTGCCATTCTCCGTATATGCTTCTATGACATTCATCAACTACTATAAAATCAAAAAGTTCTATAGGAAAATTTGGATTATAAGAAACATCATGCATTATATCACTGTCAGCATTTTCAAAAGATGATTTTTCTTCATTTGCAATATCATATTCCTCTTCATTACTTAAAATAGAATAAAGTCTTTGTATTGTTGTTATTACTATTTTGCTGTTCTTATAATCTATGACATTACTTTTTAAATGCTGTACTCCATATAATTCAGAGAATTTTCTGTTTTCAATATAAAAATCATCAAATGAATTTTTTGCCTGACTTCCTAAATTATTTCTATCAACTAAAAATAAAATTCTTTTAGCATTAGCATGTTTAATAAGCCTATAAAATAAATTAATAGCCATTATAGTTTTACCTGCCCCAGTGGCCATTTGTACTAATATTCTAGGATGATTTTCGCTTAATGATTTTTCTATGCTTTTTATTGCATTAAATTGGCATTCCCTTAAATCCCCAATTTCTAATACAGACATATTATTTTTTAATCTATTTCTTAAAGTAGTACCTTCTTTTATATATTTTAATAATGTTTCTGCTTTATGGAATGCAAATACTTTTCTTGAACGGTAATCAATATCCCTTGTATCTCTAAAATATATTTCTTTGCCATTGCTTTCATATATAAAATGAAGTTCTTCAGAGTAAGATTTTATATAACTAGGTAATTTATTAGAATATCTTTTAGATTGCTCTTCTACAATACTTAAAGGAGTTCCATATTTTTTGGCTTCTATAACTCCTAATGCTTTTCCTTTGTATATAAGTATATAATCAGCTCTTCCATTATCTGACATTCCAAGTTCTCTTAATGCAATACCTTTATCAGATGTTATATCAAGCTGTTCTTTATTTACAACTTCCCAACCTGCATTGATTAGCAGTTTATCTATTTCTTCTCTTGCTTTCTCTTCAGGCTTCATATTTAAATTATAATATATTTTATATGATATTTCTATATTTTATTTAATATCTTTTTCAACTTTCTCTTTCAATTCTAAATCATTCATTTTATCGCATGCTTTAAAGAAAGAATCATATAAACTCTTTGAATATGTATTATGTTCATTAGTAAATGCTATCTTTATAAAATCCCATAATAAGTTTATATTATCATTAATTTCTTTGTTAATTAGAATTTTTAATGCACTGTCTGCTATTGATATACCGGCATGAACTTTATAAAAAGCATTATTATTAATAGACTTTATATCATCAATATTTAATAAAATAATATTCAAAGCCTCATCATAATTTGAAAGCCTTATTAAATTCTCTGCATAATTACTTAAATATGAAACTAAATAAAATAAATACTTCTTTGATAATGCCTGATTTTGTTTGTTTTTATCATAATCACTTTTAACAATCTCATAAAGTTTTTTATTAGCCTCTAATTCACCATCTTTGTTTCCTATTTCTATTTCAAAATCTCTAAGTCTTTCTAAATTAATTCTATCCCATTTTTCAATGCTTGATTTCCATACATCTATTAATTCATAATATAAATCTTTAAATCCCAATTCCAAAGCATAATGCATACAATACTGAATAGTTAATTTTTCTATATCACTTTCAAATCTCACATTGCTGTCATAACCAATGGCACAATCAGTATTTATCTTTTTTGCTTTTTCAAATAAATCTTTATTATCTTTATTGTATTTACTTAGAAGAAATGTTAAAGATTCTAATGCTATTCCTATTCCTTTATATTTTGAGTGTTCTCTGTCTTTTAATTCTTCATTAAATAAATGAATGATTATGTTTTTCAAGGCTTCTTTATTTAAAGCTTGTAGATTTTTATAATATATAATAGCAAATGAAAGTCTTGCCCTTAATAAATAATTTTTATCAACATCATCTTCCATTTCGCATGAATATTTACTTATTAAATTATTGTATTTCTCTTTATCATCAAAAAAACTTCCTATAATGTTATCAAAATCGTTTTGATACATTTCTAAAGCTTTTAATAATTTTTCTTGAAATATTTGCATAATTAAACTCCTAACTAACTTAAAAAACTATATCAGTAAATTATAAATTTGTCAAAGTTATTTAAAGTGGTTTTTACTATAGAATATAAAAATTACATATTTAAATTAAGAATATTATTAATAAATACACCTACCCCATTTTCTTCATTGCTCTTAGTAATGTATAAAGACTTTGATTTTACAGTATTTTCAGCATTTTCAACAGCAACAGAAATACCGGCAAATTCAAGCATTTCCAAATCATTATTATTATCACCGAAAGCTATTATATTATCAGAATTAATATTGTATTTATCAGCTAAATATTTTAAAGCCTTAGCCTTTGAAGTATTAGGGCTATGAACTTCTAAATAAACATCTCTTGAAAATGTATGATATATGCTGTTTCCAAAAGTATGATTTAATTCTTCGGCTATATTTTTTAATATATCATTTTCACCTATAAACATAAATTTACTGAAAGAAAAATCTTCTATATCATCAAAACCTATAATGTAATTATCTATTTTTGCTATTGATGTATAAAAATCTGTCCATTTTTCATCAAAAAAGCCTATATTCCATCTGTCACCTAAAAATCCCTGATGATATATATTATATTTTTCAGCAATATTTATAAGTTTAATGCTTATTTCAGGATTTAAATTTTCTTGGTATATAATATTTGAATTCTTATCCGTTATCATAGCTCCGTTGAATGATATAAGCTCAGTATCAATATTTAAATCATACAAAAATTTAGAAGCGGATGCTGTAGGTCTTCCTGTAGATAATATAGTTTTTATTCCTTTTTCAGAGGCTCTTTTTATTACTTTTTTATTATACTCGCTTATTTGATGATTGTTATTTAATAAAGTGCCGTCTAAATCTGTAGCTATAAGCTGAATATTATTCAAAAATCATCTCCGATATTTTTATGTTGTAGAGAGTTTTAATATTAATAAAAAATAGTTTCATAATAATGATAAAATTTCTTCTTCATTCAAATCTTCTCTTATCATTTTTTTTACTTTATCATCATTACCTAAAAAATTGGCTAATTCAGATATAGCCTCTTGATGACTATCAGAATTTTCAGCAGCTAAAACAAAGAATAAATATACCTTTTCATCAGTTTTATAAAAATCAACGCCATTTTTTACTTTTAAAAAGCTCATTCCCATTTTTAATACACCGTTTTCAGGTCTTGAATGAGGCATTGCAGCTCCATCAGTAAGGACTATATAAGGTCCATATTTGTATACATCATCTATTATAGCCTGTACATATCTGCTTTCTATATTATTTTTATCAATCAAAGATTTTGCTGCTATTTTTATAGCTTCTTCCCAATTTGAAACATTTTCTACTATTTTTATATTATCTTTTAAAAACTCTTTTAACATAAAAACTCCAAACTTAATTTATTATTAATAAAATAATTTTTGGATTTGTAAAAAATAATATTAGTTAAAAAATCTTTATTTATACAATAAAATGTTTTTAAATAAATTTATATAGAATCAATTAAGTATATTTTACTGTAAAATAATATCGTATATTTCTAAATCAGTTAATTCATCATACATTATTCTTTTAATTTTTTCGCTTTCATTCAATAAATCAGCAATTTCTTCCATTAATTCCTGATGATTATCATTATTTTCAGCGGCTAAAGTAAACAATAAGAATACTTTATTTTTTTCATCAAAATCAACCCCATTTTTAATTTTCAAAAGAGTAATGCCGTTTTTTATAACCCCGTCTTCAGGTCTGGCATGAGACATAGCCATACCATCTCCAAGAACAACATAAGGTCCGCTTTCCTTTATATTTTTTATAATATTATCAACATATCTAGGTTCTATGCATTTATTTTCAATAAGAAGTTCAGCTCCTTTTTTTATAGCCTCTTCCCAATTATCAATACTATCAACTATATCTATTTTGTTTCTTATAAGTTCTTTTAACATTAGGAACCTCCACATAATAAACTTTTATTTGGTAGATTATTATACTTTTATTTTTATTATTTGTCAATTCTTATTTTTTATGTACATAAAAGTGTCAAAATAATAAAGTTATGTCCAATTTTAATATATCAAAATAGAAATTACGATAATAAAACGTTAAAATATAACAATTTTTTTATAAATAGGTTATATTATATAATGAAAACTATATTTACAAATAGGAATTTATTTAATTGAGGCAAAAAAATAGATATTCTAGATTTAGAATGTATGTAGCTACAACCTTGTTAGCCTTTATGATACCTGCTTTATTCAGTATATCTATAGTAATATCTAATAAACAAAAATATTTGGATAATGTTATAGAATATATAAATAAAGTAAGTCCTATAGATGTATACATATCCGATATAAGTATATCATATAAATTAGAACTAGTATTAGATAATGTTAAATTATATTCCAAAAATCAAAAAGAAGCCTTTTTTGATATGGATAGAGCCTCATTAAGATTTAACTTTTTTAGAATATTTATAAAGAGAGATCCATTATATCTTTTAAGCGATATAAATATTAATGATGCTGAATTTTATCCTGTGCTTATGGATATGTCTATATTCCAAAGCGACAATACAAATAAAACTTCTTTAGAAGATATAAGAGAAATAGTCAATAATATAAGTCCTATATTTATGGATAAAAATATCAATATTAATAACTTTTCAGCTAAAATAGCAGATAATAATGATATTACAGAAGTATCTCTTAATTCATTAAATGGTAACTTCAGAAATTATGGTTATTTTCTTTCATATAATATAAATTTACCAGATAAAACATTAATACGTTTTTCATTAGAAAGCAAAACTAACCTATCAGAAATTAATACAAAAATAGATGCTGAAGATGAAAATGGAGATTTATTTAATCACACATTATTTTTAACAAACGAATATAATATATTAGCAGCAAATTTACAAAATGAAAATCAAAATGATTTTATAAATTTCAAATATAATTTTGATAATAAAGATATAGATTTCTCTCTCACAAATGTAAAAGTAAAAAAAGATAACATATACAAAATTATGAACATAGTTTTGGATACGCCTATAATTTATAAATTTGTAAAATTAGACAATAAAACCATAAGTACTATAAGTAATTATATAAATACATTTAGAGATGCTGAAATTAATTCTTATGGATATTATTCATTTGAAGAAAAAGAAAAATCACATATGAATTTTGATTTAAATGTAAGAGATAAACTATTCAATGTAGCAGTAAATGCAGAACTTACTAATAATAAAATAATACTATCAAATGCCTATGCTAGTGTTTTAGAAGGAAATATTATAGCAAGCGGAATAGTTGATCTGAATAATCCTATATCAAGTGTACTTTCTTTAAATGTAAATAATGTAAAGGCAGGACCAAATTATTTATCAACAAAAGTATATTTAAAACCTGTAGTTAATGCTGATAATGATGAAATAAAATCAAGATTTACTATAGCATCATTAAGTTATGCTAATTCTATGTCTAATCCTATGACATTTGAATTTTTGTATAAAAAACCTGAAAAAGAAATATCTATAAGATTAATACCAAATGAATATCATCAGCCTTTATATGCTAGCTATTCTTTGGATAACACTAATCCTATAATAGCTTCTGCAAAAGGGATAATACCTCAGGATATATTTGTAGTATTATTAGGACAAAATATAATAGATAACTTATCTTCATTAAACGTAGAATATACTATGAGTAATGCCATGTACACTGGAGGAAAAGGTAATGTACATGTACTTCAGGCTTCATCTAAAAAAATATATACAGAAGAATATTTAATAAGAATAGGAGCATCTGTTTATAAAAATATAATAGATATTAATGATATTTATTATAGACTTTCTGAAGACGGCGGAATAAATGCTAATGCTAAAATAGAATATGATAAAAATTTTAATGTTAAAATAGATGGAAATCTTAATACTCCTGCTGGTAATTATGGATTAAGCGGATTCAGCACAACTTCTACTAATGGAAGTAAAATAATATATGCCTCTACAGATAAATCAGAAATAATAGCAAGCGGAGTTATAGCTACAAACGGAATATTAGATTTAAACATTAAAACACCTAAAACTTTAAGTATAAAAGATATTGATATAAATGTAGATGTAAATATAAATAACTATATGCAGCAGCCTTTATATTTATATGGTAATGTAAAAGCTAATAAAAATCTTGCTCCAATATTTGCTTTAAACACTCAATTTGAATTATCAAATCAAAGCATAATGTTTACAAATATTATTTTAACTTATGGAGAAAATAGAATAACAGGAGATGGTATATTAAGTTCTACAGACGGTATAACAAAATTTACTGCTTTATTAAAAGATTTAGAAAATAACGGAATATTTGCATTAGATACATCTATAAATAAAAATAATATATATGGTAAAATAACAGTTAATCAATTACCTTTTGATGTAAGCGGTCAGGCTTATGGAGTATTAACAGCAAATGCCACTATCATAGGATTAATGAACAATCCTGTAATTTATCTTGAAAAATTTGATATAAAAGATTTTCAAATACCTGGAATGCAGTTTGATATATCTTTAAATGGATA
Source organism: uncultured Brachyspira sp. (assembly GCA_949287565.1). Taxonomy (GTDB): domain Bacteria; phylum Spirochaetota; class Brachyspiria; order Brachyspirales; family Brachyspiraceae; genus Brachyspira. The sequence continues at coordinate 9,536 of CASEHG010000020.1, read as the reverse complement.
TTATAGGGCAAATGAACTTGAAATAAAAGATGTGCTGATAACCAAAACTGGAGATTTCGGAATGCTTACAGCAAAACCATTTGCAAAAAAACAGCAAATAAAAATTCCTTATGCATATTTTTCAAAAGAACTTCAAAACATGACTGTAGAAGTTAATAACATGGTATTTATGAGTTCATTCTCAGGAAATATAAATTATAATATGAGAAAATTACCAGACGGAAGAGAAGAATATCGATTACAAACAGGTCCTATTACTATAAATAAAAGAAAACTGCCTGAGTTTGGAACTACAGTCATTAGAGATAAAAACGATATATTACTTACAAATACTAAAAATCATGGTATAAAAGGTGCTATAGTAGGAGAAGAAGGCAACACAAGAACTGATTTAGTTTATATGTATAATAATGATGACATGTTAAATATAAATGGCGTTATAAAAAATACAAAAAGAGATCAAGTAGATTTATTAGTTACATCAGATATAATAAATGTTGAAGTTTTTGAAATATTCAATGTTTTATTCACAGAAATAGTTTCATCTCCTACAAACTTTACAGTAGACGGCAAACCTTATACATTGTATGCTCATATACATGGTGATGCTGATAATGTAGCAATAGACGGAAGATTTTTAGGACATGGAAAAAAAGTAAAAATAGCATACTTCAATGATATATTTGATGATACAATAGTAGACTTTAACTTTGACGGACATATGTTTAATGTTAATAACTTAACATTTACCTCCAGAAATAAGAAAAATTTAACTGTAACAGGCGAGGCAGAACTATTCAAAAATAACATAAATTATATGGCATTTGATTTACTGTCATCAGATGAACAGCTTGGACTTTTAGACGGTAATTTAAATTTAGGTATAGCAAAAGTAAAAGGCCCTGTTCACGTTGATCTTACAGTAAATGGAAATATGGAAGCACCTAGAATAGGCGGAATACTCACTCTTATGAAAAGTGATGTTCAATTATCTACTCTTCCTTCTGGAAGTACATATAGAGAAAGAGTATACGGAATACTCAGTAAAATATATTGGGATTTCACTATAGAAGCTTGGCGTCAGGTTAGAGTTGCTCACAATTTAGTAGGAGATGTATATTTAGAAGAAGGTTCTAAAATGAGAGTTTATAATACTCTTTTAGATGGAATAGAACTTGCCGGAACTATAAATGTAGAGCGAGGAAGTATATACTATTTACAAAATGTATATCAGTTGGAAAGAGGCTCCGTAACTTTCCCTCCTGCTAACAGTTTGGATCCTATAATAGATGCCACTGCCTACACATATAAAAAATATTATCCTTCAACAGGAAATACATCTTCTCAGTCTTACGAAAATGAATTATCAGGAGAAAGTGTAACTTTGTATATGGAAATGAATGCAAGACTTTCTCAGTTATTATCATCTGAGGACAGCGCATTAAGACCTGTAAAATTCTATACTATACCTGCTTTAGGACAATATCAGGTTAATCAGCTTGCAGGAATACCTCAAGGAACTTTCGGCAGCAGAGAAGATCAAATGTTTGCAGACAGTACAGCAAACAGAAGCAGTATAAACAGCGATCAGTTACAGCAGCTTACAATGAATTATAGCGACTTACTATTAAGAAGTACAGTATTAAGACCTGTAGAAAGATGGTTCAGACAATTTTTGGGTATAGATTATATCAACTTAAGCCCTACAGTAGTTAATAATTTAATATTTGTAACAAATAGCAGCAGTATAAATCCTACTTCTGTATGGGATAACACAAGTGTTGGTATAGGTAAATATGTTTCTAAATATTTATATTTAAAATACGATGTTACATATAGGGTTAATGATACAACAAGACCTAGTTTGAATGGAAGAAATGTCGATCCTTACTATTTTGACCATCAATTTGGTTTTGAAGTATCCTTATTAAAAAATTATAAACTTGCAAATTTTGTGTTTGAGTATAAAATAAATCCTTTCGATATAAGAGGAAAAGGACAAGATTTTAATATTGTTACTCGGTGGAGATTTTAGTGAGATTTATTAAGAAAAATTGTATTATTTTATTTTCATTTCTTCTGCTTGCTGCAGCTTTACTGATATCTGCTGAAAGCGACTTTGAAAATTTACAAACAGCAAGAAATATAGCTGTATATGAAGGTCTTACAATAAACCGTATAGATGTTACAGGTGAAGTAAGGCTTACAAAAGATCAAATAATCAATAATTTTCCTATAAAAGCTGGAAGTAAATTTCAAAGAACTGAAATAAACGAAGCCATAAAAAAACTATTTGATACTCAATTATTTGACAGAGTAGCAATAGATGCTAACAGAGAAGATGATGGTGTAGTTTTAAATATTATAGTAGCTGAAAGATTCATAATAAAAGACATAGAATATATAGGAAATAAAAGATTAAGCAGAACTGCACTTAATGATGCTGTAAAGCCTATAATGAAGGCAGGAGATCCTTATATACCTCAGAAATTGAATGATGCAGTTAATGCCATTATAACTAATTATCAGGATAAGGGATATTTAAAAGCTTATGTTGAACCTAAAGTAATAGAAAATAAAGATACTTCTGATGTTTTAATACAAATGAATATAGTAGAGGGTAATGAGGTTAAAGTTGCTCATATAAGGTTCCATGGAAATACTCATTTTACTGATAATGAACTTAAAAGACAAATGTCTACAAAAGAAAATGGATTTATGACTCTTGGAAAATTCAATGAATTTACATTTGATGGTGATAAAGATAAAATTGTTAAGTATTATGCTGATAGAGGTTATTATAGAGCTAAAGTTGACAATGTAAAATTCACGTATCAATGGAGAAATCCTGAAATAAAAAATGAACAGGATTTAGTAATAGATATATATGTTACAGAAGGTGATAAATATTATTTTGGAGATATAGGGTTTAAAGGAAATTTCATTATACCTTCTGATAATATACAAAAAGATATAAAATCTAAAAAAGGTGCTTTATATAATTATTCATATCATATGGCAGATTATCAGGGTATACAAAATAAATATTCTGAAAGAGGTTATATATTCAGACAAGTTATACCTGTAATTACTGTTAATGAAGAAAACAAAATAGTAAATATAATGTATGATATAGTTGAAAATGATAAAGTACATATAGAAAATATTACTATATCAGGAAACACAAAAACTAAAGATTTTGTTATAGAAAGATATGTTGATATAAAACCTGGAGAAGTATTTAATACTACAAAAATACAGAGAGTACAAGAAAGATTGTATAATACTCAATACTTTGATAATATTAATTTAGGAGTAAAACCAGGTTCTGCTGAAGGACTTATGGAATTAAATTTAAATGTATCTGAAGGAAAAACTGCTATGGTATCAGGAGGAGGCGGTTTCTCTACTGGTTCCGGATTTAAAGTATTTGCTTCTATTAGGGAGAATAACTTCTTAGGAAGAGGTTTAACATTAGGATTAAGCGGTGAATTCGGAGAGCAGCAGAAACGTATAGCAGTAAACTTTGCTGAACCTTATTTACTTAATTTACCTATATATTTAGGTGTTGATTTATCATACTTTAATGAAGGTGTAAATACAGGATATGAAATAGGAACAGATCAGTTTGGAATACCTAAATATTCATACTATACTAGACATGGTTTCGAAGGTATAGTAAGACTTGGTTACTATTTTGCTGACTATTATTCAACATTCATTACATTTGATACTATAGTACAGCAGTATCAGCAATGGCATGACCAAGGAGCATCTGCCGCTGGTCCTAATTATGTTCTCAGCGATGTAAAAAAATATTTAACTCATAGGGTTAATAAAAAAGACGGTTCTTTCCAAAGATGGGAAAGTGATTGGTTTACAACTTTCATTGTTTCATATTCTTTGCTTAGAGACAGCAGAAACGATTACTTGAACCCTACTAAAGGAAGTTTCTTAAGAGGTATGGTAGATTTCTATTTTGGACATACACAGCTTACTAGATTGAGTGCTACAGGATTCTTGGCTGTACCTGCTACAGAATGGCTTTCATTTGCATTCTATGGAGAATTAGGACAAATAATTGCGACTCCAGGACTTCCTTTACAAAATGATGCCGATGTACTCTATTACCTCAATCCATTTGAAGATGTAAGAGGATGGGATACTTCTAAATATACTATATTCAAGAAAAACAGAGGATTATCAACTTATGATATGGCAGGAAATCCTGATGCTGATGGTAATCCGACTACAGACTCTTGGAGTTATGGTAGAGCAAAAGTTAGATTCTTTGCAGAACTTCGTATACCTATTATACCTAAAACTCTTGGATTTGTTACTTTCCTTGATGCAGGACAATTATGGATGCCTGGAAGTACTGGTTGGAATCAGGACGGAGATGCTCATTCATATCCTTCTCAATTTATGGATATTAAAGATATGTTTGATCCTTCTCAATATATATATTCTGTAGGATTCGGATTCAGACTTACAATACCTATATTCAATATAAGATTCTATGTTGCTAAGAGATTTGTTTACAATAAAGAAGATGTTGGATTTGGTAAAGGTTTTCAGGACTTTGAAGGGGATACTTTCACTCCTCTCGGTGCTTGGCTTGGAAGAGGATGGGGAATTGCATTTACTATGAATCACCCATTCTATTAAAAATATATAAAAATAATTTTTATTAAAATTCTAAGGAGATAAAAATGAAAAAGTATTATATTATGAGTTTATTATTTATAGCAGTGCTTGCTATATCTATTGTTAGTCCAAGAGTTTTTACTCAATCTTACAGACTTACAAAGGTTGGATATATTGATCTAGAAAGAGTAATCAAGGAACTCACTAGTGATGATAAATTTGTTGAAAAATTAAAATTGAAATTAGAAGAGTATAAAACAAGAGATGCTATGCAGACAAATATGGAAGATACTTCTATAGCTCAAAACAGAGATTATTCTTTAAGAGGAGAAGTAAAAAGACAGGTTGCTAGCTCTCTTATGGCTATAGTAAAAAAAGAAGGATATACTTTAATACTAGAAAGAACAGAACATTCAATTCTTTATGCCGATAGAAATTTCGATATAACAGAAGCTGTTATAGCAAATGTTAAAGCTTCACTTCAAAAACAATAATTAAAGAAACAAGCTTTTTATAATAACTAAAATGTATTAACATGCTTTAATACATTTTAGTTTTTTATATATAAAAAATAATGGGGGAAATTCATTATGAAAATAAAAGATATATCTAATTTTATACAAGCTAAAAAAATAATAGGAGATGAAAATAAAGAAATAAGTACACTATCCCCTATTAATGAAATTATAGAAAACTCCATAGTATGCATAGATAATAACAAATATCTTGAAACTGCCTTAAACAGCAATGCCAATGCTTTGATATTAAGAGAAGATGCTGCTAATGAAATAAAAGATTTTAAAAATAAAACCGCATTAATACATAATAATCCTAAAGAAACATTTATTAAATTACTTTACTTTTTATTTGAAGATAAAAAATATCCGCTTGGCACTATAGAATCTACAGCTGTAATAAAAGAAAATGCTAATATATCTGATAATACTTATATAGGTGATAATGTACATATAGGAAAAAATACAATAGTTGGAAAAGGAACTGTAATAGAAGCTAATGTATTTTTGGGAGATAATGTTGTTATTGGAGAAAACTGCACTATATATGCAAATGTTACTATTCATGACAGATGTGTAGTAAAAGACAGAGTTATAATTGGTTCTTCTACTGTTATAGGAAATGACGGATTCGGATTCTTTGAAGTTAATGGAAAGCAGATGAAAATACCTCAAAGAGGAAATGTTATAATAGAAAATGATGTTGAGCTTGGTGCAAATGTTTGTATAGACAGAGCTACATTAGGTTCTACTATAGTAAGAGAAGGTGTAAAAATAGATAATTTAGTACAGATAGCACATAACTGTGATATAGGAGAACATTCTATTATAGTTTCTCAAGTAGGAATAGCTGGAAGTTCTAAAATAGGAAATCATTGTATATTAGGCGGACAGGCAGCATTAGCTGATCATGTTACAGTAGGTGACAGAGTAATATTCGGAGGAAGATCTGCTGTAATGTCAAATGTTAAAATACCTTCTCATTCTATTATGCTTGGAGCTCCGGCACAAAATATAGAAAGAGAAAAATTAAGAATGATTGCTGAACAAAAATTACCAGAATTAATTAATTTGGTTGAAGAACGTTTTGAAGTGAAAATAAAAAGAGTCAAATAAATTGATTTTTAAATAAAATTGTAAAAATAATATAAAAATATCAAATATTCTTTTTACAAAAACTAAAACTATTGTATATTAAATATTAATTAATTTTTTATATAAATAGGATTATTCTATGCAAAATAAAAAATCTTTTGGACTTCAATTTAAAATATTTGTACTTCTTACAGTATCTGTATTAATAATGTTTGTAGCTGTTATTGCTTATATGGTAACGCATAATATTTCTACTTCTAAAAGAAAGGGATATGCCTCAACAGAATATATGATCACAACCTATGCCAAAGATATAGAATTAGAAATGCTTACCTATATATCAACATTGAGAACATTATCATCATCGCTAAGAAACGATATAGAAAATGGAACTGTTACAAGAGAATCGCATGCTATAATCTTAGGAGATACGCTTAAAAATAATAAAAATTTATTTTCAATATATGAAATGTGGGAAAAAAATGCTTTTGACGGAAGAGATAATGAGTTTATAGATACAGATTATGGTTCTGAAGTTGATGGAAGGTATGGTCCTTCATATTTTTATGATGACAATGTAGTTACTTACGATAAAGTTTATCAAGATGAATTTGATGAAAACCCAAATTATTATACTATACCAAAAAATACTAAACAATTATATATAAGTGATGTAGAAAAAGATGATACTTATGCAGAGGCAGGAACAGTATTAACTGTTAGTGTAGTTGAGCCTATATTGGATAATTCAGGTAATTTTTTAGGAATGATAGGTGTTGATTTTTCCGCTGATAATTTAGTTTCAATAGTTTCTGATATATCTACAAACAATGGTATGGTTGGATATTTAATTAATCAAAATGGTACTATACTTGCCGCAACTAATACTCAAAATATAGGAAAACAAATATCTGATATATATAATGATCATTCAAAAGAAATAATTGATAATATAAATAATAATAATAAATATTCTTTTGTAAACAAAATAGATGATGAAAAAACATTCAATATTTTAATACCATTAGATTCATTAAAAGATAATAATAATTCATTGGCTTTACTTGTAAATGTACCTGAAATTGTTATAGTGAAAGAAAATATAAAAAATGCTATTGTAACTTGTATATTAGCCATAGCTATTATTATAGTGTTTTTAATAATTATAAATATTTTAATAAAGAAAAGTATAGTAGATCCTATATTAAAAGTTATGTATATATCTGAAAAACTAAGCAGCGGTAATTTAACTCCTGATGAAAATAAATCTTTAAGCAGCAGAAAAGATGAAATAGGAATGATATTTAATTCTATTCAAAACACTCAAAATAAATTATCAAATATAATAAAACAAATATTGGACACTACTAATACTATGGAAAATGCAAGCAAGAATGTAAGTGCTGGTACAATGGATTTATCAAGCAGAACAGAAAAACAAAGAGATGATCTAAAACTTATAAATGAAACTATGATTAATACATTAAAAGTTATAGATAAAACTACTAATGATATAGCACTGACTAATGATAAAATACAAGTGCTTACAAATTCAAGCGAACATTGTTATAATCTATCAAAAGAATCTATGGTTATTATGGAAGATATTACAAAAGCAACATCTGAAATATCAAATATAACAAAGATGATAGATGATATAGCTATGCAGACAAATATACTTGCTCTTAATGCCTCAGTAGAAGCAGCACGTGCCGGAGAACAAGGAAAAGGATTTGCTGTTGTAGCTTCTGAAGTAAGAAATCTAGCACAAACTTCTCAGGAATCTGTAAAAAATATCACAAATATAGTTAATACTAGTATAGAAAAAATACAGGACGGAAATAAAAAAATAAAAGAAACTATGGATGCTTTGGAAGATATCACTAATAAAGCCAGAGAAAGCAGCTATATAGTAAGTCAAATGGTTGAATCTTCTACTCAGCAAGATGCTTCTGCAAGAGAAGTTCAAAGTGCTGTTAATAGTGTTGATATAAGTGCTGAACAAAATAGCAATTTGGTAAAAACAAATGCTGATATAGTTATTGATATGGAAAAAGAAACTGAAAAACTTGCTGATTTAATGAAATTTTTCAGTTTAAACTAAAAAATATTTTTATGATAGCTGAAAATATAGAAATTGACAAACCATAACTATTTGGCATATACCTAAACAACTATATTTTGTAAATTTTTGCTTTTTTATGAATGTAAATAATATTTCTTTATAATATAAAATATTATTTCATATTGCTTAAATATGCTTTATTTGGAAGATAAATTATTAATTTTTTCTACAATAATAAGTAATCAGCCGCATGTATAGTTGGCATTTGATAAGATAAAACAGTTCTGTTTAGGCAGGAAGGTACCTAAGGTAGCAGATCTAGGTTTATAAATTTCTCTGCCCGCACACAAGCCCTATTTATATTTTTTGCGATTATATTATAATAAAGCAAATACTTTTTTGGAGAATAAAAATGAAATTCGCTTATTTAATAATGGATAAAATTTTCGACAGTAAAAAAGATAAAGCATCTATACATAATGGTGTTTCACAAATAATAGGAGTTTCAAATATAGAAGAAGCATGTAAAATAGCTAAAGAATTACAATCAGAAGGCATTGACTGTATAGAGTTATGCGGAGGATTTAGAGAAGAAGGAGCTAGAAAAATAATAGAAGCTACAGAAAATAAGATTGCTGTTGGATTTGTTGTGCATTTAGAGGAACAAAATGATATTTACAAAAAATTGTTTGGAAATGAAAATTAAATAATTATATTAAGAATTAGATTTATATAGGAAACCTGCTACTATAGTTATAATACCAACAAGCATAGTAAAAGGAGCTAAAAATCCCATAAAACCTTCAGGATGCTGTCCTACCATTGCGATAAATAGGAAACTAATAGCAAATATAGCAAGTCCTATTACTAAAATGATGATATTTTGTTTAGAAAGTTTATCGTGATTATTTACCATATTCAATATACAAAAAAAGTTTATAGGTATTACACTACAAACTCTATTCACCCCATTTCATAAATTGATTGTTATTTGCTCGGGGCCGGAATCGAACCGGCACGGTCACAAGGACCAGCAGATTTTAAATCTGCTATGTCTACCAATTCCATCACCCGAGCTGGTAGTTGCCTTAAATATTAACATATTAGATAAAAAAAATCAAGTTCTATTATAAAAAAATATCAATATATTAAAAAATATTATTGCCAATCTTTAGGACATATTATTGTTTTTCCATTTTTTAATAGAATAGAAT
>CASEHG010000019.1 GCA_949287565.1 uncultured Brachyspira sp. | reverse complement strand
TTATTCAAATAGGTATAAAATTATCTAATAAAATGTTATTTTTGCATTTTTAATTAATACCGATAATGTAATAAATATTTATTACATTTATAAAATAGTTGGGGTTTTTATGATAATAACAAATAATATTAATGCGATTAGGGCAAATAGATATTTAAAAGTCAATTCTACTGAACATAAGAAAAAATTTCCTAGTTTATTTGCAAGCGAGAAAGGTCCTTTAGTACAAGGAAGATATATGCTTCGTGCGGAAAAAAATACTCAAGATGGAATATCATTTATACAAACAGCCGATGGATATTTAGGAGAAACAATAGATATATTGCAGCGTATTAGAGAATTAGCAGTAAAATCTGCAAATGGAATATATAATAATTCTGACAGATCATATATTCAAGCAGAGGTTCAAGTTTAATAGATGAAATAGATAGGGTAGCAAGTCAGGCACAATTCAATACTTTAAATATATTGACAGGCAGATTTTCAAATACAGTTAATGCTTCTGCAAGTATGTGGATTCATATAGGACCAAGCAGAGATCAGAGAAAAAGAATTTATGTTGCTACAATGACAGCAAGTTCTTTAAAATTAAAAAATGAATTTAGTAGTTATATTTCTGTATCTTCTGTAAGTAAAGCTAATAGAACTATAGGAATGATAGATAATGCTATTGAATATGTTATTAAACAAAGAGCCGATTTAGGGGCTTATAAAAATAGATTCAATACATATATTCAAGGGCTTATGAATTCTTATGAAAATACTATTGCTTATGGCAGTAAAAAAATGGATAGAGATGTAGCTGAAGCTTCTATTTATGAGGCTATAAGTTCTATAAAATCGCAGTCTGCTTTGGCTATGCTTGTACATTCTAATAATTTACCTAAGGATGCTTTAAACTTATTAAGATAGTACTAATTTGATTTTATTTTACAATTATGATATAATGTAGTTCAAATTTTATAATAAGGGTTAAAAAATGAAACTTAATAGTTTGACATTTAAAATACCGCTTATTATGGGACTTTCTATTACATTATCAATATTTGTAATAACAGTTATAATGTTTTTAATATCATTGAAGTCTGTTGATATAGCGGCTCAAAATGGATTTGAAACTACTGCTGCTGCCTATGAGGGTACAGCCAATCTATGGATAGAACATCAAAAATCAATAATTGAAAGCTTTGCTACTAATGAAAGTATAGTCAATTATTTGTTATCTGCTGATGAGTATAATACTCAGATGGCAAGCAATACTTTAATAGGATTTAAAAATTATAGGAATGCCTCATTGCATTTTACAATTTTAAATATAGAAGGTAAAGTTCTTCTTGATTCGGAAAATGGTTCTTTAATCAATTATAATAATGGTTATGATTCAGATTTTACTTTATACAAAAATAATACAGCAAAAATGGGTGTTGTGAAATCTTCAATAACAGGCGATATCGTTTATAAAATGTATGCTGATATTAAAGATAATAATGGAAATGTTATAGGAGTTTTATCATCTCATATCGACTGGTCAGATTTTATAAAGCATTGTATTTCATTTGCTAAAATAGGAAATACAGGAAATATAATGATAGTTGATGAGGATAAAAATATCATTGCTCATAAAGATGAAAATAAAATTTTAAATAGCTTAAAAGATTTTAAAGCTCTTGATGATATGACTGTATTAAAAAAATCTATTAAGCATTATAGAGATAATGATAATAAACTTTATATGATGTATTTCAGTCCTATAATATATCCTCATTGGTATATAGTTGCCACAATAGCTGAAAGCGAACTTTATAGTCCTGTAAATAGTATGCTTAGACATCCTATATACATAGCGGCTATTTTGATTCTTTTATCTGTAATTATGATTTGGATGTTTTCAAAATATATCACATCTCCTATTAAAGAGATTGTTAAAGAGGCAGATAATATTGCAAATGGTGATTTAACTACTGTAATATCTAAAAAGCATTTGAATAGAAAAGATGAAATAGGAGATATTTTAAATAGCTTTAATAAAATGAAAAAAGTTATAAAGGATATTATTAAAGTTGTAAATTCAAATATATCTCAAACAAAAAGAACAGCTTATAGTTTATATTATTCAAATAAAGATTTGTCAGAGAGAACTATATCACAAGCCTCCGATATAAATGCTACAACATCATTTATGAAAAATATTTCTCTTTCTATAGATGAATCAACTAATGATATGAAATCTATGAGTGACGGCATGATAGATGCTAGAAATGAAATAAATAATGCAGGTTCTATAATATTTGATACTGCTAAAAATACAGAACTTGTTTTTGAATCTAGTAAAAAGATAGGCGATATAATAAAGATTATTGAGGATATAGCATTTCAAACTAATATATTAGCTTTGAATGCTTCAGTAGAGGCGGCACGTGCTGGAGAGCAGGGCAGAGGATTTGCAGTTGTTGCTTCTGAGGTTAGAAATTTGGCATTAAATACATCAGAGTCAGCTAAGAATATTACCTCTTTAATAGAAGATAGTAATGATAAAATTAAAAAAGCTACAGATTCTGCTAATATGTCACAAAAATTATTTGTTGAAATAGAGAAAAAAATAGAAAACACTACAAATATAATGAAAGATGTAGTTTTAAAGATTAATAAACAGCAGGAAGATGTTTCTAAAATTAATAATTCTATGCTTAGTATAGATGCCAAAACTAAAGATAATGCAGATTTGGTAGAACTTATGAAACATTCTTCTTCAGAATTGGAAAAGCAAACTAATAACTTTTTTAGTGCTATAAGTTTCTTTAAAACAGGTGTTCATCATTTGGATTGGTCAGAAAATTACAATACTAATAATGAACATATAGATGAACAGCATAGGAAATTATTAAATTTTATTAATGATATATATTCTGCTATATATGAAGAGGATTCAGAGAGAGTAAAAAATGTATTTAATATGACATTGGATTATACAAAATATCATTTTTCAGATGAAGAGAAACTACAAAAAGAAAATGCTGATATGTATAAAAAAATAAAAGAACATTTTGAACAGCATAGAAGTTTTGAAAATTTGGTTGCTAGAAAAATTGATGAACTTAATACATCAAATGACTGGAAAAATACAGCTTTAGATATGGCAAATATCTTGAGTAAGTGGCTTATTCAGCATATTGGAGTTTGGGATAAAGAATTTGTAAAAATGGTTGGAATATAGTAATAAAATTTTATATTATATACGATATTATTAATAAAAATATTTTGTAATATAAAAAACTTTTATTATCTTTTAATTATATAATTAATTAAAAGAAATAGAATATTATATACTTATTAATAATTAATACTTGTAAGAAGTATGTTCTATGTTGAAATTATTTTTATAAGTGTTATTATTTTACTCGTACATTAAAATTAATAATATACTTTGGAGAGAAAGTATGAAAATATATAGTTTAAGATTTAAAATACCTGTGTTGTTTGTTACTGCTATAGTTATATCTATATTACTTAGTGTTGGTGTTGCATTGTTTTTTAGTACAAAAGCTATAGATGATGCAGTTGAGAGCGGATTTGAATCCACATCAATTTCTTATAAAAATTTAATTAATCTCTGGCTTGAAGATAATCATTCTTCTATGGCTAATTTTGTTACTTCTGAAGCATTAATAAATTTTTTGCTTAATACTCAAGATGAAACTTTAAAGCTTAGAGCTGAAGAGGCATTAAAATACTTTAAGACTTCTAAAAGATCGTTTATCAATTTTATATTATTAGATTTAAATGGAAATGCTATATTAGATTCTGAAAACGGCATTCTTAATAATGTAACTATGGATAGAAATGATGGAGGTTGGAAAAAGTTTGTTTCTAGCGGATATAATTCCGGAGGCGAGGCTAGTGTAAGTAAATCAGTTGCCACAGGAAATCCTACATATAGAGTGTGGGCTGGAATAAAGGATAATACAGGAAGAGTTATAGGAGTATTATCTGGAAATGTGGATTGGGGAGATTTAATTAATAGTTATATACTAAATGTAAAAATAGGAGAAACTGGAAAAATATCTATAATAGACGGCAATAAAAAAATATTAGCCCATAATGACAATACTAAAATATTAACTACTGCAGAAAATTATATTCCTTATGATGAGGTTTTCAAAAATAAAAACGGTATAATGCATTATAAGGATACTGCTGATAAGCAAAAATATTTAATGTCATATTATAATGTAGATAATACAGATTGGTATATTATAATAACTATGTTGGAAAAAGAGTTATATTCTTCATTAGGAAGAACTATTATATTCTCAATATTATTTGGAATAGCTATAATAATTATTGTAACAATTATTATAGTAGGATTTACAAGAAGATTAACATCTCCTTTAAAAGAGGCTTTAAGATTGGCTAATTTAATATCCAAAGGAGATTTAACTTTTGAAGTAAATAATAAATATTTCGGCAGAAGAGATGAAATAGGAGAATTAATAAAAAGTTTTGATAATATGAAAACATCTATAAGAGATATTATAGATGTAGCCAATTCAAATGTTGCTTTGACTAAGAGAACAGCTTATTCTTTATCATATTCAAATAAAGATTTAGCTACAAGAACTTTGAATCAGGCATCAGATTTGGAAAAGACAGCAGAAGCTACAGAGGAGATTTCAAGTACTATAAAGAAAACAGCGGAAAATGCTGCTATTATTAATGATATGATGATAGATGCAAGAAATGCTGTAGAAGAAGCTGGAAGTATTATTACTGAAACAGCTCAAAATACTAGTCAGGCATTTGAATATAGTCAAAAGATTAGCGGATTAGTAAAGTTTATTGAAGATATAGCATTCCAAACTAATATATTAGCTTTAAATGCTTCAGTAGAGGCTGCAAGAGCAGGAGAGCAGGGCAGAGGATTTGCAGTTGTTGCTTCTGAAGTTAGAAATTTGGCTCAAACTACTCAAAGCTCTGTTAATAATATTACTTCATTTATTACTGAAAGTAATGAGAAAGTAAAAAAAGCAACAGATTCTGCTAATATGTCAAGAACTTTATTTGAAGATATAGAAAGCAAAATTGAAGAAACTACAAGAGTTATTGCTGATATGGCAAATACTACCAAAGAACAGTTAATAGGTATAGATAGTATAAATAATGCTATGTCAAATATGGATGCTCAAACTCAAGGTAATAGCTCATTAGTTTCATCTATGCATGAATCATCTAAAGAACTTGAAGAGCAAATGGAAGAATTATCTAATGCTATGGCTTTCTTTAAAGTAGGAGCTAAGAAATTAGAGTGGCTTGATCAGTATTATACTCATAATAAAACTATAGATGGTCAGCATGTTCAAATTATAGAATATGCCAATAAGGTTCATTCAGCTTTATATAATGGTGTAAAAGAAGATGTTGATGAAGCATTTAAAGGAGCTATTAACTATACTAAATACCATTTTGCTGAAGAGCAGAAGATACAGGTTGCTAATAAAGATAAATATCATAAGATTAAAGAACATTTTGAAGAGCATAGAAAATTTGAAAAAGCTATTGATGATCAGTATAAAGCATTTAAATCAAGCAGTGATTGGCGTCAGATAGCAACAGATTTTTCAGAGCTTTTAGCTAAACTTTTAATAGAGCATATAGGTGTATGGGATAAAGAGTTTGTAAGAATTTCTGGAATACAAGATTCTTAAATATTATTTCCAATTAGAACCAAATGGAGAGCTTTCTATAAGTCTATTGTAGAAAAGCTCTCTTATTTTATTTAAAAACTTTTTTGTTTCATCGCTTGAATAATCTGCATAAGTCCATTCTAATTCTGTATATCCTTTTTTCTTTTTGTATATAAGAGTTAAATCTGCAAATACTCCATCTTTTAAATATATTCTATGTGTGAAGTTTTTATTTGTAACTAGAATAAAATTTTCTAATGTTAGTATAGCAGGGTCTATATTAACTTTTCTATTGTTATTTTCATCTGAATATTCTTTTTCTATACTGTCAGTTATTTTTTTTACATCGCTTATATAATCTCTTTCTATCATATTTTTAAAAACTATAAACCTTTTATTTAAAGATTCTCCCATCTCTTCTTTATAATAAGCAGAATGTGAAAATAAATATTCATCACTAATAACTTCGATTTCACCAAAATTATTAACAAGTTTTTCTAAAACAGAATTATATATATTTATATTATTATACATTAATGCAGTAACGAGAACTGCTTTAGATTGTTTCAATACTTTACTCATAATGATATATTATATTATTTTTATTTATATTTCTATAATTTTTGCTATTAATTTTTTTATCAAGGTAAAATATTGCTGTCTATTTATTTATGTATTAAAAGTTTGATATTTCTTAAATATAAAAAGATTAAATATAGTTGACTATAAAATACTCTATGATATAATAAAATAGTGTATAGTAACTAATATATTAGAGGTAATTTGTGGATATATATGATATAGTCGACGATCCAGAAAAGCAGCTGGAAGTATTTTCTGGAATTATTAAAAGAATGAATGCAAGTAATGATCATGATGAAACTTTAATTACTATTATATCTGAAATAAAAACTATAATGTATACAGATTCTATATTATTATATTTAGTAGACCAGGAATTGTATAATTTGCATTATGAAATGTCCATAGGACCTCTTGGAAGTAAATTTTTTGGAAATATTATAGATTGTGAAAAACCGCTAGCTGTAAGAGCATATACTACTTCATGCTCTTTATATTCAAATGATCCTCAGGAAGATTCTGCTTTTATACCTATGAAAGAGATTTTAGGTGAGGATTTAAAAAATATATTATTCGTGCCTTTAAAAGTTAGAAAGAAAAATATAGGATCTTTATTTTTAATAAATAAAAAGAATGGTAAATTTATAGAAAAAGATACGGTTGTAATGTCTTTATTTGCTAATCTTGTATCTTTAGCTTTAGTTAATAAAATGGTATATGACAGAGCACAGTCCAGAGCTTATGAAGTTGGTGCTTTGTATCAGATGTCTATATCTATTAATAAATGCGAAACTATAGAAGAAATACTTAATGATAATATAAGTATAGTTTGTGAGGCATTTGAAGTACATAGAGTATCTGTAATATTAAAAGAGAATGGGGTTTTCAAATTCAAAGCAGGAATTGGCATAGATGAGAATGTACTTAAATATGGTGTTGTAACTGTTGATGACAATGTACTTGCTGAGGTGCTTCGTACAGGTAAGCCTGTTTATTCTATTGATGTAGATAGGGATATTAGATTCAGACCTAATAAAAATCTTAGATATACTAGAAATAGTTTTATGGTTGCTCCTATAGTTGGAAAAGATGAGATTATAGGTTTTCTTTCTGCTACAGAGAGAAATATAAACAAAGCATTTAATTTAAGCAATTTATCACTTTTAGAAATGCTTGCTCAGCAGATAGGTGAAAATTATATGCATGTTCTATTATCTGAAGAGTCAAAAATAAAAGAATCTTTAACAGAGGAAATTAACTTTACAGAACAGCTTCAAAAAAGCGTACTTCCTAAAGAATTCCCAAGCAATGGATTATTTGATATTGCTGCCGTAAGTATACCTAGTAAGAATGTAGGCGGTGATTTTTACGATTATATAAAGATAAGCGATACTAAATACGGACTTGTTATTGCTGATGTATCAGGTAAAGGTTTAGGGGCAGGATTCTTTATGACTATGACTCGTTCTATACTTAGAGTGTATTTTTCTGAAATGGATGATCCTGCTAAAATATTGGAATCTACTAATAAACATATATATAAAGATTCTAATAATGGTATGTTTGTTACTTGTTTCCTTCTTGTTATTGATACAGAAAATAAAACTATTACATATTCTAATGCAGGACATTTATCTCAATTCTTAATAAAGAAATATTCCATTAGTACTTTAGATTCTATACATGAATTGCATACTCATGGAAAGCCTTTGGGATTTATTGAAAATGCTACTTATCAGAATAAGCAAATTTCTTATTCTGCTTCTGATACTATTATATTATTTACAGACGGAATAACAGAAACTTTCAATCAATCTGAAGAAGAGTATGGTGAAGAAAGATTAAAAGAACTTCTTAAAAATGATTATGATAATTCTAAAGAGCTTTTAGATGATATAGTCAATGAAACAATTTCATTTAGAGGAAAAACTCCTCAATTTGATGATATTACTCTTTTAGTTGCAAGATTATTAAAT
>CASEHG010000018.1 GCA_949287565.1 uncultured Brachyspira sp. | reverse complement strand
TATGTTATGATTTTTATATAGAATTTAAATTTGTAAAAATAATGTAGTTTTTAAATCTCTTAAGTTGTAGTTTATTAATAATTCATAACATATGTATAAGTAAAATATGAATATTTAATTAATAAATTTATTTCCATTTTTAATTATCACTTGAAAAATATATGAATTTGCAATATAATTTTCGACATTAAAAATATGTAAACTAAATTTTAATATTTTAATAAAAATTAATAGTATCTATCAAACAAACTACGGAGTGTTAATCATGGAATATAATTTTACTACCATTGAAAAGAAATGGCAGAAATTCTGGAAAGATAATCAGTCTTTCAAAACAGTATCTAAACCTACAGACAAAAAATACTATGTACTAGAGATGTTTCCGTATCCATCTGGAAAAATGCATATGGGACATGTTTCTAATTATACTATAGCTGACTCTATAGCTAGATACTATAAACTGTTAGGATATGATATTTTGCACCCAATGGGCTGGGACGCTTTCGGTATGCCTGCAGAAAATGCTGCTATAGAACATAAAACTCACCCTGCTGAATGGACTTTGAAAAATATTGCTAATATGAAAGAGCAGTTAAACTTGCTTGGATATTCCTATGATTGGGATAGAGAAGTTACTACTTGTTTGCCTGATTATTATAAATGGGGACAATGGTTCATATTAAAAATGTATGAGAAAGGTCTTTTATATAGAAAAGGCGGAGATGTTAACTGGTGCGATCATTGTAATACAGTACTTGCAAATGAACAGGTTACTCCTGAAGGTACTTGCTGGAGATGTGACGGAGAAGTTACTAAAAAGAAACTTGAACAATGGTATATAAAAGTTACTGATTATGCAGAACAATTAGATGCAGATTTGAAATTATTGGAAGGTTATTGGCCTGATAATGTTATAGCTATGCAGAAAAACTGGATAGGTAGAAGTGTAGGTGCTTATATCAATTTCAATTTAGATGACGGTAAAGAGTTCCCCATATTTACAACTCGTCCGGACACTATTTACGGTGTTACTTATATGGCTATAGCTTGGAACTATGACGGACTTTTGGATATGTGTACTCCTGAACAGAAAAGTGCAGTAGAGGAGTTCATTAAAAAGTCTGCTAAGATTGACCAAAAAACAGATTATGAGAAAGAAGGTGTATTTACTGGAAGATATGTAGTTAATCCATTCAATGGTGAGAAAGCTCCTTTATATGCTGCTAATTTCGTTTTAGCTGAGTATGGTAGCGGTGCTGTAATGGCTGTTCCTGCTCATGACCAAAGAGACTTTGAATTTGCTAAAAAATATAATATTCCTGTAAAAGTTGTTATACAAAATGCTGATAATTCTTTAAAAGCTGAAAATATGACTGAGGCTTATACTGAAGACGGTACAGTTGTTAATTCAGATATTTTAAATGGACTTTCTTCAAGAGATGCTATAAAAAGAGCTATAGAGTATGCTGCAGAAAAAGGTTTCGGAAAAGAGAAAGTTCAATATAAACTTAGAGATTGGCTTATATCAAGACAAAGATATTGGGGCAATCCTTTACCATTTGTACATTGTGAGAAATGCGGTGTTGTTCCTGTACCTGAAAGCGAACTTCCTATAACACTTCCTATGGATATAGAGTTTACAGTTGGTGATAACCCTCTTAAAAAATCAGAATCATTTGTTAATACTACTTGTCCTAAATGCGGCGGCAAGGCTAGAAGAGAAACTGATACTATGGATACATTCACTTGCAGTTCTTGGTATTATGCTAGATATACAGATGCTCATAACACTCAAATGCCTTTCGATCCTGAAACAGCAAATGCTTGGCTTGGAGTTGACCAGTATATAGGCGGTATTGAACATGCTTGTATGCACCTTTTATATTCAAGATTCTGGTACAAGTTTATGAGAGATATAGGACTTGTTAAAGGTGATGAGCCTTTCAATAGACTTCTTACTCAAGGTATGGTTCTAGCAAATAGCTATGAATCAAGAGAGTTAAAGAAATTCTATACTCAGGAACAAATGAACAATAAAGAGTATGAGAAAGACGGCATTAAAAAAGAAGATATAATAGTAAAAATGGAAAAGATGTCTAAATCAAAAGCTAATGGTGTTGATCCTGCTGAGATTATAGAACTTTTCGGTGCTGATGCTGTTAGAATATTCGTTATGTTTGTTGCTCCTCCTGAAAAAGATAAAGAATGGTCTGATGAAGGCGTTAAAGGTTCTTCAAGATTCTTAAACAGAATTTGGAACTTATTCCTTAAATACAAAGATGAAGAAGCATTCAAAAGCGGCAAATCATTTGATTATAATAATCTTTCAAAAGAAGGACAAAAATTATTCAGAAAATATAATAAAACTATTAAGAAAGTTACAATAGATATTAAAGATAGATTCCACTTCAATACTGCAATTGCTGCTTTGATGGAGCTTTTGAATGATATGTCTACTATAAAATTAGCTAATAATGATGATTATGCTATGTTTAAAGAAGTTATAAGAGGATATTTAATACTTCTTAATCCTATAGCTCCTCATATGACAGAAGAACTTTATCAGATATTAAACTTTGGTAAAATGATACTTGAAGAAAGCTGGGTTGAACATGATGAAGCATATTGTAAAGATGATACATTCGAGCTTGTATTCCAAGTTAATGGTAAGATAAGAGATAGGGTAGAAGCTGATGTTAATATAAGCGAAGATGATGCAAAAACTCAGGCGTTATCAAGTGAAAAAGTTAAAGCATTCACAGACGGCAAAAACATTGTTAAAGTTGTTTATGTTAAAGGCAAACTTGTAAACATAGTTGTAAAATAAAATTTAATTAATTTAGAATAATAAAAAAGAGTATGGATTTTTTAAGTCTATACTCTTTTTTATAGTTTATATTATAAATCAAATATTATTATTTATTAAAAATATTTTTTATTTCTCTAGCTAAATTTTCAGCTATTATTTTATGTGATTCTTTATCAAGATGTATTTGATCCTTTTCGCTAGCTTTTACTATGCTTCCTAAATCAAAAAAATGAACTTTTTCTTGTTCGGCGAGCAATTTATATTTGGAAGCTAATTCTTTAGATATTTGTACAGAATTTTGATTAAACCCTGAAAAATTATTAACAATATCAACTTTCTCTCCCACTGGAGGAGGTGCAAGCAGTAAAATTTCAGGCTTTTTATATCCCATTGGATCCTCGCTATTTCTAATTTTGAATATAAGTCTTTTCATTCCTTTAGCAATTAAATTAGAAGTAGCAGAAAAATGTGCCTTTACATCATTCGTACCCAAAGATAGTATAACTAAATCTAATGGTTTATGTGTTTCTAATGATATTTCTATATATGCAATTCCATTTCTTCCAGGTTCAAATGGATCATCAAATACAGTTGTCCTTCCTCCCAAACCTTCCTCAATAATCCTGTAATCATTACCTAAAATATTCTGTAATATTCCTGTCCATCTTTCATCTATAGAATATCTCTTATTTGCCATTGGTATTGAACCGAATGTGTTGCTGTCACCATAACATAGTATATTTATCATAGTTTTAATGTCCTATTATTGTTATGCTCGTCGACGAAGTCCACCTACGGGTAGGTGTCGCCTACAATAACCTACTTGGTGGCTACGACTCGCTTTTTATTTTTTATTATTGTTAATATCACTAATATAAGTTTATATATTAATTATACTATTAATTTTTTAAAGCGATAAACGAGCAGCTGATAACTTTAGTTGTCAGCTACATTTAAGCGAGTTTATCGCTAGCAATAATACTAATAAAAATATATTTGTCAATATTAATTATTGATAAACAATTTTTAATATTTTCTATTTAGCTTTAATTACATACCCGCCCTTTATTCTTTATTGTTTAATTTAGGATTTTTGATTTTTATTATCTTTATAACTTTATCAGAAATTACAGCAATCACCCAAGTTTTTATTAGATTTATGATTTTATTCAACGCACGGTGAATAAAATTTTATATATAAAAAAATTAACATTCAAAATTAATTCATGTTTTTAATTTTGTTTAACGTGCGGTGAAGATATTATAACTTTAAATAAATTTCGGGTGGGCATTATAATGCCAGTAAAAGCTAATAAAGAAAAATAGCATAAAATAACCAATGATAGTTATAAATGAAAATGGGAGGGAATTATAATAATTCCTTTACATTATCAATATTATAATTATAAGATTTAAAACCTTCTTCTTCAGTATTTGCTATGTTTATAATGTTTATTGAGTCTTTTATATCATTAAACTCTTCACTATCGTTTACTGTTTCATGTAAAAGTTTTAATGTTTCATAATTATTGATTGTGAAAAACATTTGCATATCATTGTTTCTGCTTAAATTTAAAATGCTTTTAAATAAATATTTAGCTGTTTCATTGTCTAAAGAGCTAGCTATATCATCTGCTAAAATCACATTATTTCTATTTGCAGCTATTGGAAGTATTATAGATAAATATTTTTTTAATCCTTCTCCCATTAAATTCAATATTACTAATTTATTCATTCCTTCAATATTAATATAAATATCATTGTTAAGCACACTTATTGATTTTATATTTTTATTGAAAAATGAAAGCATTTCTATTATAGGCTCTTCATCTTTATTTTTTAAAATTTCTATTAAATATGCTGTTAATGTATTATATTCTATATTACTTGTTATATATGTTTCTTCTCTATTTCCTACATTATCAGTTTTTTTATTCATCATATATATAGTATTATTTATATTTGGAATATTTAATTTTTTTTCTTCTATAGAGGCAGAATCATCATTATTTATTATGGTATTATAGTTTAATTCTATATTATCATCTTTAGGTATTTTATTATCTTTTAATACTGGGCTAATATTTATATTGTAGCTTGTATTATCATATTTATTATAATTAAAATTTATATTGTTGTTATAATCAAAATTATAAAATAATGTTTTTATTTCAGTTTTATTTTCTTTGAATCGGCTAATAGTTTTTATATTCTCTATTACATTAATACGGGATTCTGATAAAATAAGCATTAAGGCTTCAAGTATAGTAGTTTTTCCTGAATTATTTTTTCCTACTAAGAAATTTATTTTTTTTATATCATCTATTTTAATTTTGTTAAAACATTTGAAATTTTCTATATATAAGTCTTTAATCATAATAAAATCCATTGAATTTAAATTAATCTAAAATTAAATATCGGAGTTTTGAGAAAAAAATACAGTTTATTAATTTTTACATTTATAAATTATATGCTATAATAAATACTATTGTAAATATAATATTTTAGGGGATTGAAAATGTATATATTGCCTGCGATAGATTTGAAAAACGGAGAGGTTGTACGTCTTGTAGAAGGCGATTATGATAATAAAACAACTTACTTTAAAGATCCTTTGGAGGTTTTGGATTTTTTTATTGAAAGCGGAAGCAGCTATTTGCATGTTGTTGATTTAGATGGAGCAAGCGACGGAGAAACTATCAATTTTAAAACAATAGAAAAAATAATAAAAAAATGCGATTTATTTGTAGAAGTAGGCGGCGGTATAAGAAATGAGGAAACTATAAAGAAATATTTGGATATAGGTGTTAAAAGAACAATATTAGGAACTGCCGCTGTTGAAAATATTGATTTTACTAATAATATGATTAATAAGTATAAAGAGCATATAGCAGTTTCTATAGATTCAAGAGATAGAATGATAGCTGTTAAGGGTTGGAAAGAAATAAAAAAAGAAGATTCTGTTGAATTTTGTATTAAATTGGATAGCATGGGAATAGATACTATTATATATACAGATATTTCAAAAGACGGTAAACTTTCCGGTACTAATTTGGATATTTATAAAGAGTTAAGAGAAAAAATTTCATGCAATATCATAGCTTCAGGCGGTGTTACTTTTGAAGAAGAAATTATAAAATTAAGAGATATGAAAATTAATGGTGCTATAGTGGGAAAAGCTATATATGAAGGTAAAATGGATTTAAAAAGAATAATAGAAATAGCAAAGCAGTAATTTTATGTTGTAATAATAGTGCCATATATAATTGCTAAATTTTTTTAGGGGGATTATAAAAATTGTGAGCGTCTAGCAAATTTATTTGCTAGAGTTGATTAGCGAACAATTTTTATTAGCAATAATATGAATAATATATTGGAAGAATGTAGAAAGATAGTAAATAAAAACTTCAGTAAAGAAGAAATAGAAAAAATAGAAAGTAATGATAATTTTATAAAAGCTATGATGAATGAAGAAAATAATAATAGCTTTGATATTTTTTATAATATGCTTAAAGATTCTTTTTCAAAAGAAATTTTTAAAAAAGTTATAAAATACAGATACATGCTTTCATTTCATAAAGATGTTCATATGAATTTTAAGAAAGAAGTTTTATTTAGTTTTAAATATGGCATAATATCTACTTATAATTGGATTATGAGTATGATTTCTTTTTTAATTTTTAATAGGATATTTTTGCCTAAAGAGATAGGTGCTTTTGCTCTATTTCATATATTTAAAATGAAGCAATATGATATAAAGGATATTTTTGAGGTAAGAAATGATAGTGTGGTATTTGATGTTGGTGCTTGGAAAGGTGATACGGCTTATTTCTTTTCAAAAAAATGTAATGATGATGCAAAAATATATGCTTTTGAACCTGATGCAAATGCTTTTGAAATATTAAAAATTATGAAAGAAAAATATAAATTAAATAATGTTATTTTAGAAAATATTCTTTTTTCTAATAGAAATGAAACTATTGATTTTGTTTCTATGATACCAAATACTCCTATTGTTAAGATGAATGCCACTACAATAGATGAATTTGTTGAAAGTAATAATATAAAAAGAATAGATTATTTAAAAATGGATGTTGAAGGAGCTGAGAAACATATATTAGAAGGGGCTGTAAATACAATAAAAAAATTTCGTCCATCTCTTGCTATTGCCATATATCATGGAGGAGAGCTTTTTATGGAGGATTTTTATAAAGTACCAATATTCATAAAAGAAATAACAGAAAATTACGAATATTATATAAGAACATTTTCTCCTTGGGGAGGAGAGACAATACTTTTTTGTATACCTAAAAAATAAAATTATGTTATAATTATTGCAGGCTAGTATATAATATTGACTTTTTATAACTAAACTTATAAAATGAAACTTTAGGAGATTAAATTTATGGCAAGAAAAGACATGATAAACAGTGTTATAGGAGATGGTTCGTCTTTTAAAGGAACTTTTATCGTAAAGGGTTCTTTTCAAATAGATGGAAAATTCGAAGGTGAATTAAAGATAGACGGACATTTAATTATAGGGCCTAATGGTAAGGTAAAAACAAGCACTATTATAACAGAAAGTATCACAATAGCTGGTACTTTAATCGGTAATATTGCAGCTCAAAAAGAAGTTATATTGATAGAAACAGGAAGAGTTTTAGGTAATATAGAGGCTCCTAAAATAGATGTAGGAGAAGGTGCTGTTATACAGGGAGAAATGACTATTACAGGCGGACAGAAAAAAGATATTACAAAAGTAGTGCATGAATCTTTTACAGGCATAAAAATTGAAGATGAGATGTCAGAAAATAATAATAATACTTCTGATAATAGTTCATCATCATATAGTAATACCTATAATACTTATGACTCTTATAATACAGATAATAATAATTCAAATAATAGTATTTTTTAATTAAGGTGTATTCATAAATGGCTATAAAAATAAAAACACAAGCTGAAATAAATTTAATGCGTGAAAGCGGACATATATTGGCTAATGTATTTAAAGAGGTTGAAAAGATAATTCAGCCTGGAATCTCTACTAAAGAAATAGATAAATTTGTTTATGATTATATAAGAAAACATAATGCCAAACCTTCATTTAAAGGATATGGTAATCCTCCTTTTCCGGGTTCTATATGTTCTTCTATAAATAATGAAGTAATACATGGAATACCAAGCAAAAAGAAAATTTTAAAAGATGGAGATATAATAGGTCTTGATATAGGCGTATATTATAAAGGATACCATTCAGACAGAGCATTTACTTTCAAAGTAGGAAATGTATCAGAAGAGGCTTCAAGATTGATTGAAGTTACTATGCAGTCATTTTTTAATGGTGTAAAAAAGATAAAAGACGGAGTTCATTTGGGTGATGTTTCTCATGCTATTCAGAAAACGGCTGAAGATGCAGGCTATTCTCTTGTTAGAGAGTTTCAAGGTCATGGAGTAGGTGCTAATTTGCATGAGGAGCCTGCTGTACCAAATAGGGGAAAAGAAGGAGCAGGACCTATACTTAAAACTAATATGGTTATAGCTATAGAACCTATGGTTAATATGGGGCATCATGCTATATTAATAGAAGATGATGATTGGACTATCATAACTAGGGACGGTTCTCTATCGGCGCATTATGAGCATACAGTGGCTGTCAAAGAAGATGGTGTTGAAATACTCACCGCTTTAGAAGATGATGAGATAGTAAAAAAATATCTTGCTTAATAAATTAAAAACTCTATTTAATTTTTATTAAATAGAGTTTTTTTTTGTTTTAGTTAAAAATAAAAAAATTAAGGATATAAATTATGTCTGTTTTTGAAGTTAAAGAAGACTTTATTTTAAATGGAAAACCTATAAAACTTTTATCAGGAGCTATTCATTATTTTCGATTTGTAAAAGAATATTGGGAGGATTGTCTTTATAATTTGAAGGCAGCCGGATTTAATACCATTGAAACATATATACCTTGGAATATTCATGAGATAGATGAAGGAGTTTTTGATTTTTCAGGCAATAAAGACATAGCATCTTTTATTAAACTTGCTCAGAAAATGGATTTATTGGTTATATTAAGACCTACTCCTTATATATGTGCTGAGTGGGAATTCGGAGGACTTCCAGCATGGCTTTTAAGATATGATAATATGAAAGTTCGTACTAATACAGAATTATTTTTAAGTAAAGTTGATGCTTATTATAAAGAATTATTTAAACAAATTGCAGATTTACAAATTACTAGAAATGGTCCTGTAATTATGATGCAAATTGAAAATGAATACGGTTCTTTTGGTAATGATAAAGAGTATCTTAAAGCTTTAAAAAATCTTATGATTAAGCATGGTGCTGAAGTGCCTTTATTTACTTCAGATGGAGCTTGGGATGCTGTTTTAGAGGCAGGAACATTGGTAGATGATGGAATATTGGCTACTGTTAATTTTGGCTCTCAAGCTAAAGAAAGTTTTGATGCTACGGAAAAATTCTTTGAAAGAAAAGGTATAAAAAATCCATTAATGTGCATGGAATTTTGGGATGGTTGGTTTAATTTATGGAAAGAGCCTATAATCAAAAGAGATGCTGACGATTTCATTATGGAAGTAAAAGAAATTGTAAAAAGAGGCAGTATAAATTTATATATGTTTATAGGAGGAACTAATTTCGGTTTTTATAATGGTACTTCTGTAACAGGTTATACTGATTTTCCTCAAATTACCTCTTATGATTATGATGCAGTTCTTACTGAATGGGGAGAGCCTACAGAGAAATTTTATAAACTCCAGAAACTTATAAATGAATTATTCCCTGAAATAAAAACTTTTGAGCCTAGAGATCATAAAAGAGCAGATTTTGGAGAAGCAAAACTAAAAGATAAAACTTCATTATTTTCAGTAATAGATAAAATATCAAAATGTCAGAAAAGCGATGCACCTATAACTATGGAAAAAGCAGGCAGCGGATATGGCTATATGCTTTATAGAACTACAGTAAAAGGTTTTGATAATAATATGAATGTAAGGGCAGTAGGAGCTTCAGACAGGGTTCATTTCTATTTGAATGGCGAATATAAAGGTGTAAAATATCAAGATGAGCTTATAGAGCCTATTGAAATGCATTTTAATAATGGTGATAATGTATTAGAATTATTGGTTGAAAATGTAGGACGTGTTAATTATGGTTATAAACTTCAGGAATGCAGTCAGGTTAAGGGTATTCGTATAGGAGTTATGGCTGATATACATTTTGAAACAGGCTGGGAGCAGTATGCATTACCTCTTGATAATATAAAAGATGTAGATTTCAGCTCAAAATGGATAGAAAATACTCCTTCATTATACCGTTATGAATTTGATGTTAAAGAGCCGGCAGATACTTTCCTCGATTGTTCTAAACTTGGAAAAGGTGCAGCATTTATAAACGGCTTTAATTTAGGAAGATATTGGAGTGAAGGTCCTGTATGCTACTTATATATACCTGCTCCTCTTTTGAAAACTGGAAAAAATGAAATCATTATATTTGAAACAGATAATGTATTTACAGATAGTATAGCACTCAAAGATAAGCCAGTATATAAGGAAATAAAAAAATAGTATAATGTAAAAATTTATTATACCGATACTTTAGACAATAAAACTTTATTTTTGATTTAGCTTATGAAACATATATTTTTTATATTTAGTATATTAATATTGACTTGTTTATCAATATATGCTCAGGGACAATCCCTTAATACTCCTAATAGAACAGCAGATACTGTTAGAACTATGGAGATGGATACAAATACCTATAAATCATTATTCAGCGGTAAATTAGAACCTGCTTGGGTATATATAGGAGAGGCAAAAAGAGCGATACATAACGGAGATATTCCTTATGCTTTATATATAATGAATAAAACTTTGATGTATTATCCTGATAATGCAGATGCACATTATTTTTTAGGTTTAATATATGAAAAAGAAGCCGGAAATCCAGCAGAACAGGGAGGAGCTGCTTCTTATCGTTTGGCTATAGAAGAGTATAAAAAAGCTATAAATTTGGCTACTAATCTTACAATACCAGCATATAAATTAGATGCATATTTCAGTCTTTTATATATTTATGAAAAATTGATAGATGAAAATAATTATGCTGCTATAGAAAAAGAAATTATTACTATGGCTGAAAATACATATAAAAATTATGAAAAGGGAAGAATATATTTCAAATTAGCAGAACATTATGGAAATAAGAATAGAGGTACTTCTGCTGTAGATTATTACAGACAGGCGTATATTAATGGATACAGACAAAAATTATCTCTTTTCAGAATGTCTTTAATATATAGAAGAATGCGTAATTATGTATTAGAAAAAGAAACTTTGATGCTTGCTGTTAAATATGATTTTGATAATGTTGAACCTAGTAATTTTGATGTTCAGAAGGCTATAGTTCAAAGATTAGAGGCATTGAAGAATGTACGAATACCTAAGAAATTAAATTAATTTTAGTTATCTTAATAATAAAATTAAAAAAGCAATGGTGTATTTGACATCATTGCTTTTTATTTTTTATAATTTTAACTATTTCTATTGAGAAAAAGTGCTTATTATATTAAAATATCGTACTCAATAGTAAATAAATATTAAGAGATGTAAAATGAAAACAAAATTAATTCTAGTGTTATTAATATTATTAAGTTCTTTAAATTTATATTCACAGGAAGAACAATTAAATAATGATTTAAATTATTTGGGCGATGATTATACTTTTACTAATCCTTTTCGTATGTATGAAGTTGATAAATATTATATGGGCTGGCAGGATCCTAGGGCTTTTATAGGACGTATATTATTTGCTAAAAATTTCAATGTAGAAAAGAATTTATCGCTTATTGCTCCTGATGTAAATTGGGATTTTAAATCTGTATCAGTTTATGTAGAAGGCAGACTTGCTAGTGAAATAATGTTTTATAGAAATAAATATTTTTCTGTAGGTATGGGCGGAGCTATGGAAATATCTATACTTGGAAGAAGCAGCGGATTATTCGATGTTTATGATTTTTCTGGTCAGTTTATGGTATTTGCTGATTTATGGCTTCAAAATCTTGTTGGAATCAATATGAAAATAAGGTTCATACCTATGTATCATCAATCCACACATTTAGTAGACGGATTCAAAGGTGATACTAAAATAAAAAGCGGAAGCAGTTATGAATTTGGTTCTATATCGGTTTATTATTATATTAAGAATTTCAGTGTTTATTTGGGTTCTGAAATTTCTTATAATGCTGTAGGAAATAGTCCGCAGTTGTTTAGAATACATACAGGATTAGATTATAGATTTCCTTTATATAAAGATCAAATCAGCTTAATAACAGGAATAAATATTGCTGCTATTTTGGATAAGAAAGATAGGCTTGGGTTAATAAAAGATCCTTGGCATGCTGCGGTTAATTTTGGTATCGGTGTTGAGTTTTATAGATATGCAGTATCTTTAAAAGTTGGTTATGGAAAGCCTAGAGGAGCATCTAGTTATTTTGGTTATGAAACTAAGGTTGGACTTGAAATAAGTTTATTATTCTAATATTTAAATATTCTTATTAATAGTAATTATCTATAGATTAATTGTACTTTTTAACAATATTCTTATTTTTTTTATTTATCATAAATAAAAAATAATAAAAAACTATATTCAAAAATTATTTATTATGTTAAATTATAATTATGAAATGGAGGGAATTATATGGCTGGATTATTTGATATAATAGGTCCTGTAATGATAGGGCCTTCAAGTTCTCATACAGCTGGTGCTTGCCGTATTGGGAAACTTGCTAAGAAGATTTTGGGCGAAGATGTAAAAGAAGCAAAAATATATTTGCATGGTTCTTTTGCTTTAACTTGGAAAGGTCATGGAACTGATAAGGCTATTTTGGCAGGACTTTTAGGATTTGAAACTGATGATCCTAGACTTAGAGATAGCTACAGTTTTGCTGAAAAGGCTAATCTTAAATATGAGTTTATTCCTACAAAATTAAGAGAGGCTTTTCACCCTAATACTGTATATATTGAAGCTAAAGGCGAAACTAATGAGATTGATATATTAGCTTCTTCTATAGGCGGAGGATTGATAGTTTTGGATAAGGTTAATGGTATAGAAGTTCACTATAAAGGGGATTTTCCTACTATTGCTATAGTTAATAAAGATGTTCCAGGTATTATAGCTAAAGTTACTTCTATTATATTTGAAAATGGTATAAACATTGAGAATATGAATGTAACTCCTCAATTTGAAGGTCCTAATAGAGGATATGCTATTATTGTTATTGGTATGACTGATGTTATATCAAAAGAGATAGAGGCAAAAATAAGAAAAATAGAAAATATAAGGGACTTTGTATTTTTAGATAAGTTATATTAAATATTATATGGAGTATTAAAATATTATGGATATAAAATCTATAGAATCATTGGTGGCTTTAGCTACGGAAAAAAAAGTAAAAATAAGCGACATAGTAATAGATTTAGAAGCTCAATCTCAAAAGACAGATAGACAGACTATTATTAATAATATGACTTCTTATTATGATATAATGAAATCTGCTGTTGAGAATGGTAAAAAGGATAAATTTAATTTTGTAACAGGTTTGCAAAATGAATGTGTTGAGATAGTGGAGAATTTTTATAAATCTAAGAAAAGCATATTAGGTGAAACAATAGGTGAGGTTGTAACTGCTGCAATGGCTGTAAGCGGTTATAATGCTTGTATGGGTAAAATAATAGCTGCTCCTACTGCCGGAAGCTGCGGTGTAATGCCTGCGGTACTTACAGTATGTGAGAACAGAGGATATAAAAAAGAGGATGTAGTAAAATCAATGTTTACAGCTGCTGGGTTAGCTGATATTATAGCACAGATAGCAACATTTGCAGGTGCTGAAGGCGGATGTATGGCTGAATGCGGTTCTGCTGCAGGTATGGCTGCTAGTGCATGTGCTGAGATTATGGGAGCTACTCCTCAGCAATGTGCTGATGCTTTTGCTCTTACCATATCTGCTATGCTTGGGCTTATATGCGATCCTATTGCAGGCTTTGTTGAAGTGCCTTGTATGGGTAAAAATGTTATGGCTGCTGTTCATGCTATGGTTTCTGCTGAGATGGCTTGTGCTGGATTTAAAAGTGTTATTCCAGCTGATGAGGTTGTATCTGCTATGAAAGAAGTTGGTGATGGAATGGATGAAAGATTTAAAGAAACTTCTCAAGGGGGGCTTGCCAATACTCCTACCGGACGTGCTATTGCTGAAAGGCTTTTAGGAAAAATAAATAAATAATTAAATAATATATTATAAAAAGCTTACAAATATTTTTTGTAGGCTTTTTTATATATAGATTTTATTTTGAACCCCACCCTTTATTCCTTATTACTTTATTTTGAATTTTTATTTTCATTATCTTTATAGCTTAATTAGAAATTTTAGCACCCACCCAAATTTTTTAAAGAATTTGAAATTTGATTAACGCACGTTTAGCTAAATTCTTAATATAAATAAATTTTGAATTAAAAATAAATCTATATTTTTTAGCTTTACTCTGCGTGCGGTGAGAATGCTATAATTTTTAAGAAAATTTTGGGCGGGCAGCAAAAATGACTGTAGAATGCAAAGAAGAAAAATAATGTTGAAATACCAGAGAATATAAAAAGCCTAAAGGGCGGGCAAATGTAATTAATTCATTATACTGAGGAAATAATATGTTAAATACACAAAGACTTATAGTAAGAAAATTTAATATCGATGATGCTGAAGCTTTATTTAGTATTTTATCTGATGAAGAAGTTAATAAATACCTTCCATGGTTTCCTTTTCAAAGTTTGGAAGAAACTAAAATACATTTACAAAAATTTTATTTAGATACAAATGATAATCATAACTTTTATAGATATGCAGTATGTTTAAAAGAAGATAATATACCTATAGGTTATGTGCATCTTGAAAACAATAATGACAATAATGATTTTGGATATGGACTTAAAAAAGAATATTGGAATATGGGAATAATCACAGAGGCTTCAAAAAGAGTTATAGAAGAATTAAAGAAAGATAATATAAGATATATAACAGCCACTCATGATATAAATAATATTGCAAGCGGCGAAGTAATGAAAAAAATAGGAATGCATTATCAATATAGCTATGAGGAATTATGTCAGCCAAAAAATATAAAAGTTATATTTAGAATGTATCAGTTAAATTTAGATGATTATAATAAAAGAGTTTATAAAGGCTACTGGAATAAATATACAAATCATTTTATAGAAAATATGTTGTAATTGATAATAATATATGGTAATATATAGATAATAGTTCAATATGTAAATATATAACTATTGGGGGACTGTTATGAGATTTATTTTATGCACATTTTTATTATTGATACTATTATCATGCACTCAAAAGTCTAATGTAAATGTTGATGAAAATACTCAAAGTAATGAAACATCTATGGAAGGCGGAAATATAGTTCAGGATTTATCTATAGAAGATGCTATAGCAGAATATGAAGAAAGTCCTTGTATAGATATAATAAAAAATCTTATTAGTTCAGGCAATATAAATAATACTTTAACAGAAACTAGGAATATAGTAAATGCAGAAGATACAGAATATGATCTTAGTGTAACTTTTGATGAAGGTACTACAGCTTTAATGATAGCTTCATATTATGGATATGCTGATTTAGTAAATGCCCTTATACAAAATAATGCTGATGTTAATATAAAAAACAAAAGGAATTATACAGCACTTTTATATGCTACAGATATATGGTCTAGACAAGGTATAGGAATATATGACAGTAATTTCAATGTAGTTGAGCTTTTGGTAATGGCTAAAGCAGATGTTAATGCTGTTAATAATTATGGATGGACTCCTTTATTCTTTGCTGCTGATAATTCTAATTCCGACATAGTGGCATTTTTAGTTGATAATGGTGCTAATATTAATGCTGTGTCTGATGAAGGAATAACACCTCTTTTATTAGCGAATGATGTTGAAACAGTTAAAGTATTATCTAAGACAGCTAATATTAATAGACCTAATTTGGCTGGAATAACACCTTTAATATCTTTCGCTGGAAGAGAAATATCTATAGAGGCTATTAGTATTTTACTTGAGAATGGTGCTGATGTGAATATGGTAGATAAAGACGGAGAAACAGCTTTATCTTATGCTGTTGAAAATGGTAATTTTGAGGCAGCTTTAATCTTACTTGAAAATAACGCTAATCCTAATCTTGCCAAGAAAAAAGCTAAAGATTTGGCAAATATAGCTAGAGAATTAGGAGATGAAGAAGTAGCTTCTATATTGGATAAATATTAATAATATTTATAAATTTCCTTTGACAAATTATATTATTTTGGTATATTTATTATATTGGAAAAATCTATATATTTATTTGGAGTTTTATAATGTTTGACAATAATGTTCACTATATAAGAAAAGAGCTTGAATCTATTTATAAGATCATAGTAGAGAATTTGGGAAAAGAATTACTAAACACTGAAATTAAGCGTTTAGAGTATGAGCCTAAAATGGATAGAATCAATATTAATAATTTTATATTCATAAGACTTACTTTTGAAAATGAATATGATCATAAAGAACTTTACTATGATATATATATTGAAGATGAAGACGGAAATGATGTTGAAAGAGCTTTAATCAGTGTAGAAAAGCCATTTACTAAAGTTGTTGATAAAATAGATTATTTGGTAAAATTAAATTATCAAGCTAATGAAGACGATTAATTTTTTATTTATTTGTTTAAAATAAAAAGAGGGACTTTTTAAGTCCCTCTATTTTTTAGTTATTTATCAGTATTAATTTAATGCTTCAGTAGATAATACAAATCTTTCTTCTACATATCTTGTAGGATTTGCAACAAGTGCAGTTAATTCTTTTTCCACTTCTGATTGAGTATCACCATCAACTATATATAAAGTAGTTTCATTATATAAATAATATCCTTCAAATTCAGTATCTACTCCATTACCCTCTTTTTCAATATTTTTAACTATACATGCATTTCTATCTTTATTAGCCTGAGCATTAGGTATAGTAATGTCTGTTACAAATTGTAAAGCTGAAAATTCATCTTTATTATCAGGTATTCCATTTTCATATTCTCTTTGTACCATTTTAGAAGATGGGTCAAAGAATATGAATGTCTCTTCTGTTTCTAATCTTCCGTCATCTCTTTCTTCTTCTGATTGATACCAAGTAGTAGAATATAATCTTTCTAACAAGTTATATCCATCTTGAGTAGCAGCAGTCTGATTGCCAGCAACTGAAGCGTTTACTGTTATAGACTGGATGTTTCCATTCCAACTGGCTAATGGAGTACCGTCTTTTACTGTTTTATCTTCGCTTGGTACATTAGTAGTTAATGGCTTACTTCCTGCAGCAGGTCCTGTTGCTTTGTTGCCGCATGCTACCGCAAATACTGATAAAATACTTATGATTAATATAATTTTTTTCATCCTATCATTCTTATTTTTTATTTATTAAATATAACAATAGCTTTCAAATATTGTAAAAAAATTTATAAAATTTCTTTATTTTAAAATTTTTTTTGTTTTTGTTCATTTTAAGTAAAAAATTGTTATCTTTTTAGTATGAAATATATAAATATAGTTATTAAT
>CASEHG010000017.1 GCA_949287565.1 uncultured Brachyspira sp. | reverse complement strand
TATAATATATGATTTTTTTATTTAATGAATTATTAATGCAGAAAAAGATTATGAATATTTTAAAAAATTACAAATTTTCGTTTATATTAATTTTTGGAATGATTGTAGGTTCCGTAATTGGTATAATTTTTGGTGAAAAAGCAGTTGTTCTCCAGCCGATCGCTGATATATTTTTAAATTTACTTTATTGTTGTGTAGTACCTATGATCTTTGTTTCTCTAGTATATTCCATAGCAAATATGGAGAATACAAGCAAAATAGGCAAAGTACTATTTATTATGATTTTAATTTTTATAGTTACAGAAACTATAGCTGCTGTTTATATGCTTATTATAACTATAATATTTAACCCTGCTGAGGGAGTTAATATATCTATGAATGAAACTATAAGCAATATTACAAGTAATTCAAATATACTTGGTATGTTTACAGTTAATGATTTTCCTCTTTTATGGTCAAGACAAAATTTGATGGCTTTAATAGTATTTGCCATAATTATTGGTATTGCTGTTGTAAAATCAGGAGAAGCAGGAAAGCCTGTTGTAAATTTATTTGCATCATTAACAACTATAATATCAAAAGTTGTTTCATACGTTATGTATATAGCTCCTATAGGATTAGGTGCATTTTTTGCCTCTCTTGTAGGTACAAATGGTTCTGCAATATCTGGACCATTATCTAGGGCTTTGATAATATATTTCATTGCAGCCGCAGTATTTTATTTTGTTTCGAATACAATATTTGCATATTTATCTGCTGGAATGAATGGAGTTAAATTATTTTGGAAATATATTATACCTCCTTCATTAGTATCTCTTGGAACATGCTCTTCAGCTGCTACAATACCTACAAACTTAATAGCCGGTAAGAAAATAGGCATACCAGATGATATTAATGATTTAACAATACCAATGGGATGCAATTTACATAAAGCAGGGGCTACATTAATAACTATATTGAAAATAACATTCATGTGTTCTATGTTTAATATCAATATTCTTGAGCCTCAAAATATGATGACTGCTATACTTGTATCAGTTTTAGCATCTTCAGTAATGGGAGCAATACCAGCAGGCGGATATGTTGGAGAAATATTTATAATATCAGCTTTCAATTTTCCTCCGGAGGCTATTCCTATTATGGTGCTTATAGGTACTATAACAGATGCTCCAGCGACAACTATAAATGCTACAAATGATGTAGGTGCTGGAATGCTTTTAGCAAGAATATTAAAAGGTAAAAATTGGATGGCAGATAAAAAATGAATTTTTATAATTAGTTGTTATATGCTAGGCTATTATATGATTTATAAAAGTGTAGTTTGTAAATTAAAATTAATAATTCAAATTAACATCAAATCTGTCATTTAAAAGAGGAATAATATTTATAACAGGCTCTTCATAAGGGTGAACTTCTTTCATAACTTTTATGATGTTTTCTATATTTTTAACATCTGTTGAAAATTCAACTTTATCCTCAGGGGCTTTTGATATCTCATTGATTTTTCCATCAAAAGGATTAGCATTTTCTAAAGGACGCCAATAACCTGTAATTTTTGTTACAGACATTACATTATCATAATTTCCAACGCCTAAAGCTCCTATATTGTTTAAAGCCTCTCTAAGTTTTTGAGTATATTCTTCAGGTATATATATTTCTATTTTTACTTTTTTTATATTCATGATTAACTTTCCTCAAAATTATTAAAAAAATAAAGAGCATAGTAAAAATACCATGCTCTTTTTGCAATCATATTAAAATATTATTTTGTTTCAGTTAAAGTACCAGTAATTTTTATTATATTATTTTCAAAAGTAGCTTGTAAATCACCTTTCCAATAAGGAGCACCTTCTTTAGCTTTATCAACTATTAAAGAAGCAGCATCAGTATTGAAATCAAAATCATTTGTAACAACAGCTTCACTTCTTTTAAAGTTTTCAGTACCGCCTCCTATTTTGAAAATACCATTAGCATCTGATTTCATTTCAAAAACATAAGGATCAACTGTTTTACCGCCAGCATGTACGAATCTTATTGTAATAACTCCATCATCTCCTTTTGTTATTCCTGTACCTGTAACTTTAGGACCTGTTTTTCCTTCAACAGTTCTTTGAGCTATTCCAGAACCAGACATGCCATCATCAATGTATCTTGCTGCATTAGCAGTACCAAATAGTAAGAATTGTCCCATACTTACTTCCATTCTATTATTTAATACATTATTATCTGTTGATCTGTATTTGTTTAATAGATCTGGTGTTCTTGTAGGAACAGAAGCAGCTGTAGTTGCATCTATTTTTCCGTCTATATCGCCATAAGTACCTGTAACTTTTAAATATGAATTGCTGCTTATTACACTATTATTTGTATCGCCTATAATAGCTTGGAAATCTATTGTTAATGTTCCGTTTCCTGCTGCATTTGTGTCAGAAGCTGCAGCATTTTCTGTTTTTTGATTTCCGCAAGCAATAAATAAAATAGATAAGATAATAATACTAAGAATTTGTTTCATTATTTTGACTCCATTATTTTTTTATTGTTATATACTAATATACTATTTATTTTATGTCAAATTATATTTGAAAAATTGACATTATATAGTAAAATTAAATCAATAAAATAAGTATCAAATTGGAGAAAATATGCAGTATCTTAAAGAAACAGTATTTTGGAATAATTCATTGCTTAAATATTTAATAGCAATAGGAATATTAATTATAAGTATAATTGCTATGCATTTAGCATTGATGTTTCTTTTAAAGATTTTATTAAAATTAAATACAGAATTTCAAAATCCTTTTGTTGTAAATCTAATAAAAAGTATAAAAAAAAGAACAAAGCCTATTATATTTATAGCTTCATTAGCAATAGCAAGAATAGGGCTTACACTTCCAAAAGAAGAGAGTCTTTATTTTGGTAAAATAGTTATAGTATTTATAATAGTTTTCAGCACATTATTTATATGCGATGTAATCACTAACTTTACTAATAATTATTTGTCAAAGAAAAAAGATGTAGTTATATCTGATGGTATTATTACAATATTAAAAGCTTTAGTATGGGTAATAGGATTTTTGACTATACTTTCAAATTTAGGTGTTAATGTTAATACTTTTATAACAGGACTTGGGGTAGGCGGTGTGGCTGTAGCTTTTGTAGCACAAAGTATAATAGCTGATCTATTTAATTATTTTGTTATAGTGTTTGATAAGCCTTTTTTGAAAGGAGATTTTATACAGGTAGATGCAGATAAAGGTGTAGTTGAATATATTGGAATAAAATCTACACGTATTAGAAGAAATACAGGGGAACAGCTTTTAATATCAAATACTAATCTTCTTTCTTCAAGAATACAAAACTATAGAATATTAGAAAAGAGAAGACAATATATGGTAATAGGAGTTGAATATTCTACACCATTAGAAAAATTAAAAGTTATACCAAATACTATACAAACGATTATAGAAAGCACTAATAATACTGAATTTTATAGTGCTAGATTTATAGAATTTGCTGATTCTTCTCTTAATTTTGAAGTTATATATCATATAACTATACCTGATTATGCAGAATTTGTTAAAATAGTTGAAGATATTAATTATAAAATAATAGATGAATTTAATAAATTGGGTGTAGGTTTTGCATTCCCTTCAAGAACTTTATATATAAGCAAAGATAGTTAAGGATTGTTTATGGATTATACATTATTAAAATCTGATAATAAAATCCCAAATTTTGGTATAGGCACTTGGGGATTGGGTGAAAATAAAGATAAAAAAGAAAAAGAAATAAAG
>CASEHG010000016.1 GCA_949287565.1 uncultured Brachyspira sp. | reverse complement strand
ATAATGACTTTTTATTTGATATTCAATTTTGTAATATTGGCATGTATTATATATATAATAATATCATTGATTTTCAGATTGCTGCCTAAAAAACAAGAAGAAAAAAATAAAGATAATAAGAAAAATAAATCTTCAAATAAAAAGAAAAAGAAAGATATTATAGATTTATTTTTGACAGAAGATAAAGAAAGTAAAACTAGAACAACTATTAAAAGAAGTGTTTTTATAATATTTATCGCTTTTACAATATATTATATATTCAATTCTATAAATTTTATAATAGCTAATATTGATATAGTGAAAAAAGTTTTGAAAATAGAATAATTTTGTTCATCTCCTTGTTTATTTTAATTTGTTATGTATTATAATGTTAAACAAATGAAATATTGGAGGAAACATATGAAAAGAGGTTATATAATAATGAGTATTTTTTTGTCAGCCTTATTAACAAATGTATCTTGCAGTACTAAAGATAAAAATAGAGTTTATCCTGAAGGAGAAGTTAATTTCACAATAGTTCAGACAACAGATATTCATGGAATGATTTTTCCATATAATTTCATTACAGATGAAGAAGAAGATACCTCTATGGCTCATGTATATTCCTATTTAAAGCAATTAAAAAATGAAGGTAAGACTGTTTTATTATTAGAAAATGGAGATTCTTTGCAAGGACAGCCTACAGTTTATTATTATAATTTTGTATCAACTAATGAAAATCATATATGGTCGGAAGTTTTAAACTATATGGATTATGATGTTATAGGAGTTGGTAACCATGATGTTGAGGCTGGACATAGTGTTTATGATAAACTTGTAAAAGAATTAAAAGCTCCCTTAGTAGCAGCTAATTTGGTAGATGAAAAAACTAAAGAACCTTATTTTAAACCTTATACTGTATTAGAAAAGAATGGAGTAAAAATAGCAGTACTTGGACTTACAGAGCCTGCGATAGACAGACAGCTTCCAAAAGTATTATATGAAGGTTTAGCTACTGAAGATATGGTGGAATCTGCCAAAAAGTGGATTAAAGTTATAAAAGATAAAGAGAAACCTGATATGATTATAGGTTTATTCCATGCAGGAGCTAATCATACAGATGATAAAGAAACATATAAAAATGAAAATGCAAGTCAATTGGTAGCAGAGCAGGTTGATGGTTTTGATATTATACTTGTAGGGCATGATCATCAAGGATGGACTGGATTGGGTTATGATGAAACTTCAAAGCAAAAAACTAAAGAAGTTAAAAGTCCTAGCGGAAAAATAGTTCCTATATACGGAGGAGTTAATTCTGCTAGATATATAGCTTCTATTGATGTTTCTATGAGTTATGACAAAGATAATAAAACTTGGAATATAAAATTTAATGGTGATTTATTAGATCCTTCTCAATTTGATGCTGATAAAGAATTTTTAGAAAAGTTTGCTGATGCAAGAGATAATATAGAAAAGTGGGTGAGTAGGGATATAGGTAATTTAAATACTAAATTAGTTTCAGACGAGGCTATATTTGGTGATAGTGATTTTTTAAGTTTAATACATAAATTACAGTTTACAATAGCTGAAAAGGAGCTTGGTGAAAAGGCTGATATTTCTTTTGCTGCTCCTTTAAGTAAGGATGCTGTTTTGAATAATGGTGTAATAAAAGTAAAAGATATGTTCAATTTATATCCTTATGAGAATTTCTTCTATGTTATGAGATTAACAGGAAAGCAGATTAAAGATGCTATGGAATACTCTTATGGAAGATGGTTTAATACTATGAATAATATTAATGAGCATTTAATAGCTTTTAAGAAAGATGCTAACGGAGAATTAATATTTAATAATAGATATAATTCTTATGATACAGTAACACCTTCATATAATTATGAAAGCGTTGCGGGATTAAATTATACAGTTGATGTAACTAAGCCTAATGGTGAGAAAGTTATAATAGAATCTCTTTCTGACGGAACACCTTTTGAATTGGATAAAGAATATAAAGTTGCTATTAATTCTTACAGAGGAAGCGGTGGAGGAGGACATCTTACTCAAGGTGCCAAAATAGATTTAGAAACATTACAGAATATGGATTTGGTATTGAAATCTACCGATAAGGATTTAAGATACTATATAATAAATTGGTTTGAAGAACAAAATGGCCCTATTACTGTAGAAAAACTTAATAATTGGAAAGTTGTTCCTGAAGATTATGTTCAGGCTGGAAAACAGAGAGATTATGAACTTTTATATCCTGACAATTAATAAAGTAATAATTAAATAAAATTTTTAATTAATTAAATTATAATATATAAATTAAGCCTGTTTAAATGATAATTA
Source organism: uncultured Brachyspira sp. (assembly GCA_949287565.1). Taxonomy (GTDB): domain Bacteria; phylum Spirochaetota; class Brachyspiria; order Brachyspirales; family Brachyspiraceae; genus Brachyspira. Next base: position 4,986 of record CASEHG010000016.1, on the reverse strand, counting down.
AGCAGGCTTTTTTATTTAAGCTTATTATAAAATTTATTATTGCAAATTATTAATCTAAATATTAAAATACATTCAAAATTAAATATAGGTTTTATAAATTATGAAAATAGCTATTCTAGGCGGTACTTTTGATCCTCCTCATTTAGGACATTTAATATTAGCTGATACTGTTATAACAAACTGCAATTATGACAAAGTAATTTTTATACCGGCAAAAATTCCTCCTCATAAGAATATAAGCGGTGAGGTATCAAATGAAGACAGGCTCAATATGCTTAAACTTTCCATAGAAAATGATGAAAGATTTTTATTAGATGAATATGAACTTAATAATGACAGTGTTTCATATACTATTAATACATTAAATTATTTATATAAAAATTATGATATTGAAGGAAAAATTGGACTTATAATAGGGGCAGACTTGATAAAAGATTTTGATAAATGGAGAGAACCTGAAAGAATAGCTGAAATATCTAATATAACTGTTGTAAATAGGGAAGATGATAAAAATCTATATAAAGAAAATATTGATAAATATAATATTAAAGTGATAATGGCTCCTCGTATAGATATATCATCAAGCCTAATCAGAAATAGAATAAAAGAAAAAAAAGGATTCAGATATTTTGTTAAAGAAAAAGTTTATGATTATATAGTATCAAAAAAATTATATTTATAAATTTGTAAAATTAAAAATAGGAAAAATAAAATGAAAAATATAAAATTGATATTGATAATGATTTTTATTTTTATAGGAAGTCTTTATTCTCAGGAAATGTATCTTCTTAGCGGCCCTACAGGAATAGGCGGTTTAAAAATGATGAAAGATTATAAGGGAGTAAATATTCACTTTGTAAATGCTCCTAATAATATGCTTTCATTGATAGTGAAAGGGCAGACTGATATAGCAGCAATTCCTGCTAATATGGCGGCTATAATTTTTAACAGACAATTAGATTATAAAGTAATAGCTGTAATATCAGAAACTAAACTTTTTATAGTGTCTGCTGATAATAAAATACAAACTATAAATGATATAAAAAATAAAACTGTATACTGCGGTACTAAATTAGCAGCACCAGATTTAATGCTTCAGTATTTAATATCAAAAGAAAATCTGCCTAAGGTTAATATTAACTATTCTTTGAGTAATCCTGATTTAGCAAAAGCGGTAGCATCAAAAAATGCAGATATTGCAATATTGCCTGAACCTTTTGTATCTTCTGCTATGCTTGAAAATAAAGATGTTCATATAGTTGTTGAAATGTCTAAATATGTTGAAAATTATCCTGTAGCTGTACTTATTGCTAAAAATAGTTTCATTAATCATAATAGGGCATTGATTCAGGAAGTTTTAAAAGAATATAAAAACTCAACTGATTATATAATAAATAATAAGAATGAAATAGAGAGTTTAATAAAAGATTCATCTATGATAATTAATGCCAAGGCTGCTGTTTATGGTATAAATAGAATGGGGCTTACTTTTTATACTGGTGAAAAAATGAAATTTGCTTTGAATAGTTATTATAATTTTTTATATAACTTTGATAAGAAGTTAATAGGAAATAAAATCCCTTCAAATGAATTTTATTATATAGAAAAATAATATATAGCTGCATAATACTAATAGCTTTTAATTGTATTATGCAGCATATTATAATTATTTATGTTTTAATTCATCTAAATATCCAGATTCTTCAAGTTTTTGTTTAAACTCTTCTTCAGATAAGATATTTTTTATTCCGATTAATTTAGTACCCTTTTTTTCAGCCTCTTTGAAACTATCAATAAAAGTAGTAGGACAGAAAATTAAATCATAATCACCTGTTTTACAATGATTCATATCGCAATGGTCTATTGATAAATTCTCTATTCCTAACTTTATCAAAGCCATTTGAGCTTTTTCCTTCATCATTAAGCTAGTACCTGTTCCATTAGCACAAACTACTAATACTTTTAACATAATTAACTCCTTAAATATATTAAATTATTAATTACCAGATTTTTTCATTAATTCATCTATATATTTAACTATATCAAATCCGGCATTTAATGCTTTAGCAATAGATCCTCCTGATTTATATAATATATCTCCTGCTATAAATAGATTTTGAACAGAACTTTCATGATTATCATTAACCATAGGTACACCATTCGCATCTAGTTCTATATTACATCTTTTTAAGAAATCTACAGGAGCAACTCCTCCTAATGCATATATTACTCTGTCATAAGTATCTTCTGTACCATCAGTATAATGTACTAATACTTTTCCATCTTTGTCTTCTATTGAAGTTATATCAATTCCAAGTTTTGCTTTTACTTTTCCGCTTGATATATCTTCTTTAATAGTTTCCAAATTCTTTTCATTTGGTCTTGTAAATTCAGCTTTTCTATAGTTTATTGTAACATTATTATCTTTTCCTAACAAGTAGGCATATTCAACTGCTGAATTTCCTCCTCCTACAACCAATACCTTTTCATTTTCTTTACATTTATAAATATTGAAATTTACAACATTATTTAAACTAGCAGGTATAGCATAATCAGGTTTATTTGGTCTTCCCATTTTACCAATAGAAACTACAACATACTTTGATAAATATTTTTTGTTATCAGAAGTATTTACCTCTAAATATTCACCGTTTTTTTGTATAGATTCAACTTCAGTATTAAACATAGCCTCTATATAGTTTCCGAATAAACATTCACTGAATAAATCTAATACATCGCCTTTAGTGGCAGTTTCAAATTTGATATTTCCTTTTAAATCTAAAGCCTCACCCTTGTAGTCTTTATCAACTCTTTTATCATCTTTATAGAATTTTCTTATAGTAGTGGAGTGATTATCTCCTTTTTCTAATAAAAGAACTTTTTTCATTTCTAATATGGCAGCCTCAACAGAAGCAGCAATTCCTCCAGGACCGCCTCCAACAATAATTAAATCATATTTATTATCCATAATTTGTCTCCTTTTTTAAAGTATACAATTAACCTATATTTGAAATAAAGATATTTAAGAAAAATACAAATATGGAATTATGAAGATATAATTAAACGTCTAAATTTTTAACATATCTTGCATTAGATTCAATAAAATCTCTTCTAGGCTTAACTTCATCACCCATAAGCATAGAGAATAATTGATCTGCTTTTTCAGCATCTTCTGTTAATACCTGATACATAAGTCTAGTTTCTGGGTTCATAGTAGTTTCCCATAATTGATCAGCATTCATTTCACCCAAACCTTTGTATCTTTGTATATCATATTTTTTGTCTTTATTTTCAGCCAATATTTTATCTCTCTGCTCATCTGAATAAGCATAAACAAAATTTTTCTTGTCGAAACTTATTTTATACAATGGCGGAACAGCTATAAATATATGTCCTAAATCTATTAAAGGACGCATATATCTGAAGAAGAATGTTAAAAGCAAAGTTCTTATATGTGAACCGTCAATATCGGCATCGGCCATTATGATAACTCTGCCGTATCTTATTTTTGATATGTCAAAAGAAGAACCTACACCGCATCCTAATGCAGCTATTATAGGTTTCAAACTTTCATTATCTATGATTTTATCAAGTCTTGCTTTTTCAACATTCAATACTTTACCTCTAAGAGGCAAAATAGCTTGGAAATGTCTATCTCTTCCGCCTTTAGCAGTACCGCCTGCAGAGTCACCCTCTACAAGATATACTTCGCATTTATCTACTTCTTGTTCTGAACAGTCAGCTAATTTTCCAGGTAATGAATCGCTTTCTAATGCATTTTTTCTTCTGGCTAAATCTCTTGCCTTTCTAGCGGCTTCTCTAGCTTGTGCTGCAGATATGATTTTTTCTAATATAGCTTTTATAACTTTAGGATTCTGTGAGAAATAGTCATTTAATCCTTCAACTACAAGTTTTTCTGTTACTGCTCTTACTTCTGTATTACCTAACTTAGTTTTTGTCTGTCCTTCAAATTGAGGGTTAGGAATTTTTACAGATACCACAGCAACTAAACCTTCTCTTGTATCTTCTCCCATAAATGTTATTTTGCTTTTTTTATCTAATTCAAGCTTTTTAGCAAAATCAGTATATACTCTAGTTAAAGCTGTTCTAAATCCAACTAAATGAGTACCGCCTTCAGTAGTATTAATATTGTTACAATATGTAAATATATTTTCATTATATGCATCAACATACTGCATAGCTACTTCTACATCTGTTTTGTCTTCATTTTTGTGAAGATATATAGGCTTATCATGCAATGGTTTTTTATTCTCATTGAGGTGTGTTATGAACATTTCTATACCGCCCTCATAATAAAATTCATTGCTTACAACTTCTGCTTCTCTTTCATCTACAAGAGTAATTCTTATTCCTCTATTTAAGAAAGCTAATTCTCTAAGTCTGTTAGCTAATATTTTATAGTCATATACTGTTGTTTCAAATATCTCATCATCAGCTTTAAAAGTTACAGTAGTTCCTGTTTTTTTGCTTGTTCCAACCTCTTTAACAGGTTCTTCAGGAATACCTCTATGATAAACTTGTCTGTATAATTTACCGTCTTTATTAACTTCAGCTATTAACTCTGTACTTAAAGCATTAACTACTGATACACCAACACCATGCAAACCGCCTGATACTTTATATGTTTCATTATCGAATTTACCGCCTGCATGCAGTTTAGTCATAACAACTTCTAAAGCAGAAATTTTAAGTTTCGGATGCATATCAACAGGTATCCCCCTTCCATCATCTTCAACTTGTATTATATTGCCTTTCTTTATAGTAACAGTTATATTCTTACAATATCCTGCCATAGCTTCATCTATACTATTGTCTACAACCTCATATACTAAGTGATGTAAACCTTGAGCACCTGTAGAACCTATATACATACCAGGACGTTTTCTTACAGGGTCTAAACCCTCCAATACTTGAATATTTTTCGAGCTATAACATTTTTCTGACATAATTTATAACTTTATACCT
>CASEHG010000015.1 GCA_949287565.1 uncultured Brachyspira sp. | reverse complement strand
TGTATTCCGCTTCACTGTCTCCGCTTATAACAAATCTATAAGGATTAGTAGGAAGTATTTTAACTAAATAATTATACAATAAAGTAGAGCTTTGAAGTACATTATTATTTGTATTATAATAAAAATATTTAGGATAGTCTAATACATATTTATAATAAGGATTATTTTTTGAACTTACCAATTCTCCTATTTTATTATTAACTTTCCATAGAAAATAAACTGATTTATCTGTGAAATAGTTTGTCTGAGGATCATTAAGTATATAAGAGAAGAAGTCTGATGATTTTAAATAATCATAATTTTTATATGAATTCATAGCTGCTTTATAATTTTCAAATATATCTTCCATGTTCTGAATATTATTTGTCATATATCTTAAATAGCTCCATCCAACTATAGGGCCGTAATAAGTATCATATTTTACTAATGCCCAATCTTCTCTTGCTCTCTCTTTAGGATTGTATACATTTGTTTTATTAAGTACTGTTACAAAATCATAATTATATAATGTATAAAGTTGTTTTTCTGTACCCGGAGTAATTGCAGGTATTCTATCTCTTATTATTATTCCATTTCCTATAACATAATATTCTTCTTCAAATGCTGCACTTATAGCATCAATTCTTTTTTGTACAGTTTCCATAGTATCTTTATAATTTTTATTTTCAGCAGCAGTTAAAGTAAAAGGCAGCGTATTCGGGAAATATGATTGATTATGTAATATGCTGTCTTGCAATACGCTTGTTCTGTATCTGTCTGAGAATCTTTTTAAATAATTAATATTTGTAATGAATTTAGCTTTATCATTTTCATTTTGTATATTGCTGAATCTATGTCTTATACTGAAATAGTAGGCAAAATCTTTTAAAGGAAAAGCACTTTCTTCATCTTGAAGTATTCTATCAAATACATATCCGTTAAAAGAGTATTGTCCGTCTTTAACTATGATGCCCATTTGACTGTATATATTTTTTAATGAAGACTGCAAATTTGTTACAGCATCATCATTATTTTCTTCACCTTCAACTATACCTTCTGATAATAATTGCATATAAAATTCTTCTATATATGCAGGATCATTTTCAACCATATATATTAATGCCTGTCCTAAAAGATACGATGCTTCGCTTTCATAATAACTTGAAGGGTAGGTGAATAAAAATCTTGCTAAAGTTTCAAAACCTTCTTTATAGCTTGATGATAATATTTGATTTCTTCCTGTAATAAATGTTGTAAGTTCATTATATGGAGATTGTGTATTTTCTTCTTCTGTTTTAGGCAGTGTTTTTAAAAAATCGCCTAAAGGTCCGTAGTCTTCAGTAGTTTCTATATCTTTTAATTTTCTATATTCATTTATTGAGTCTGCTGCTTTACATGAGCTAAGGAGTACAGCAGATATTAACATAATTGTACTTAATAATTTTTTATTCATATTTACATTTACCTTCATTATTTATTAATTAATTTTATATATTTTTTTTAAAAAAGTTTTTAAAATTGATCTTGAAAAATTATTATCGCATTTATCGAGCATTTTATTTACTAACTCTTCGCATTCTTCTATGCTTATATTTCTGATGATATTTTTTACTTTAGCTACAGATGTTACAGACATAGAAAGTTCTCTTATTCCAAGCCCTAATAATACAGGGGTATATTCCGGAACTCCAGCCATTTCACCGCATAATGTTACTGGCTTATTATTTTCATTGGCTATTTTTATAACTCTTTTCAAAGTTCTCAATACTGATATGTCTATTGGATTATATAAATACATCAGCTTTTCATTTGTTCTGTCACATGCCATCATATATTGAACTAAATCATTAGAACCTATAGATAAGAAATCAGCTTCTTTTATTATTAAATCTATAATTGCAGCAGCTGAAGGAGTTTCTATTAAAGCACCTATTTTTATTGAATCATTGAAATCTTTATTTTCATGTCTTAATTCATCTTTAACATATTCTATGAAATTTTTAGTTTCAATAAATTCTTCTAAAGTGCTTATCATAGGAATCATTATTTCTATATTTCCATAATGAGAAGCTCTAAGCAATGCCTTTATTTGATCTTTAAATAATTCTCTATTGGATAGGCAGAATCTTATAGCACGCCAGCCTAAGAAAGGATTATCCTCTTTAAAATCTAATCCTAAAGCAGGGGATATTTTATCTCCTCCTATATCCAAAGTTCTTATTATTACTCTTCCTTTTATTTTGGATGCGATCTTTTTATATACTTGGAATTGTATTTCTTCGCTAGGAAGTTCAGTAGCTATTCCATCATCTGAAAATATATATAAAAACTCTGTCCTGTATAAGCCTATAGAATCTATACCGAATTTTAATAAACTTTCTGTTTCTTCCGGTATATCTATATTCGCATGTACTTTTATTTCTATGCCGTCTTTTGTTGATGCTGCTTCTTTAGCATCTAATATAGATTTCTCTTTTAATTTTTTTATATTTTCTGACAATGCAGTATAATTTTCCACATCTCTTTTACTAGGATTCATTATAACTATATTGCTTTTGCAGTCTATTATTATTTTTTTACCATTTTTTATTTTACTTGATATATCTGCTATATTGAATATAGTTGTAATGCCGAAAGATTTAGCAAGTATTGCAGCATGCGAAGTGTATCCTCCGCTTTCTACTATAAATCCTGAAACACCTATATTATTGAATTTTAAAACATCGCTTGGTGTTAGTGTCTTTGCTATTACAATACTGTCTTTAGGAACTTGTGAATAATCTCCTGAATCAGGCTGTATCAAATTTCTTATAAGTCTTGATTTTATATCAATAATATCTCCGCTTCTTTCTGAAAGCATTTTATTATTTATAGATGATAATTTATCTAGATATCCTGATATGATTGTATCGTATATATGTTCTATATTAAATAATTTTTCTTTAACTTCTTCTTTTACCTGTTTAGTTATTACTCTGTCTTGAAGCATTAATATATGAGTATGGAGAATATTTTTTATATTATTATCCACATGATTTTGTAATAATTCTATTTCATTTATAGATTTTTTTACAGCTTCATCAAATCTTTTATATTCTTCTTCTATATCAGATTCTTCTATTTTATATATAGGTGTACTTAAAGATGGAGTATAAAAAAAAGAATTTCCTATAGCTACATCATCTCCAACCCCATTCCCATTTAATATCGTTCTTTTATCCGGCATGTATTCTCCGATATTATGTTAATTAATAGTAAAGATTATATTATAAATGCAAAATATTTTCAATAGTAAATTAATTGTAAATAATATTATTTTTCAATATGAAAAGATTATGTTATTTATATCTATGAAGTTTATAAAAAAATAGCTGACAACATAAAGTCATCAGCTGTTTTTTATTATTGCTATGCTCGTCGACGAAGTCCACCTTGCTTCAAGGTGTAGCCTACAATAACCTACTTGGTGGCTTCGACTCGCTTTTATCTTTTATTTATTTCATATTTTCTAGCATTTCAACTACTATTTTCATTGAGTTTTGTGCAGATTTTACAACAAATTTAGGAAAATCTACTACAGCATCACTGTCTGCTTTGTCAGATAATGA
>CASEHG010000014.1 GCA_949287565.1 uncultured Brachyspira sp. | reverse complement strand
TTAAATCTATATTAATGTATGGCAATTTTTTTTTATTTTTTAAAAAATGGTTTGATTTTTTTTTACTAATTGATATCATGTATTTGGGAATATTATAATAAAAACAATTATTCTTTTTAAATATAAATACATAATTTGGAGGAAATAAATATGGCTGCTAAAACATTAGAAGAGGTTTTATATCAAATATTTCAAGGCGAATCAAACGCTGCAAATAGATATAGTTCATTTGGTAAAGCATCTAGCAATAAAGCTATTCAAAAAGTTTTTTCAACAACATCATTGGCAGAGAAAATCCATGCCGAAAAAATGAGAAAATTAGCATTGAGAAGCGGATTAGATATGAGTAAATTCGTTCCTCAGCTTAATCCTGTAGAACCTTTAAGCGATAAAGAAAATTTAGAAGCAGGTATCAAAGGTGAGGTTTATGAATCTACTATACTTTATCCTCAATTAGCACAGGTTGCTATAGAGCAGAAAAATAAATTAGCTAGTGATACTGTAAATTCATTAGGTAAAGTTGAAACAGAACATGCTAAACTTTTCCAAGATATTATAGATAATTTCTTGAATAAAGACGGAGATGTAACTTTCTATCTTTGTCCTAGCTGCGGCAATATATATAGAGATAAAGCACCTGAAACATGCGAAACTTGCGGCGGTTCAGGTAAAATGTTCCAAAAATATTAATAACAGCATTCTTTTTGTTATTTTTATAATTAATATATTATTGACTTTATAATAAATTTATGTTAAATAATATAACATTGTAAAAAATAATTTAAAATAAAGAGGTGAAATATGAATCCAGTAATAATTATCACCTCTGTTGTAGTTGCGTTTGTTTTTGGATATACAACCCGTTTTATTATAGCTAAAATCAAGCTTAATTCTACGGAAATAATAACACATAAATTGCTCCAAAGTGCAAGAGAGCAAGCAGAAAATGAGAGAAAGACTATACTTTCTGAAGCTAATTCTGAAATACAGAAAGAACGTAATAGATTAGAAAGCGAAAATAGAGATAGAAAAGCTGAAATTCAGAAATTAGAAAATAGAGTGCTACAACGAGAGGCTAATATTGATAAAAAGTCTCAATATTTGGAAAATAAAGAGCATAATATTGAGAATAAAATGAAAAAAATAAAAGAACAGGAGGATAAATTAACTTCTGTTATACAAGAGGCTGAAAAAGAACTTGAGAGAATAGCAGGACTTACTAGAGAAGAAGCTAAGGCAGATTTGATTAGAAGTATAGAAGAAGATGCTAAAAAATCCGCTACTAAAATAGTTGATAATATAGAAAAAAATGCTATAGAAACAGGAGAAAAAAAGGCTAGGGAAATTATAGTACAAACTATACAAAGACTTTCTAGTGAAGTGGCTCAGGAAACTTCTGTAACATCCGTATCTTTACCTAGTGAGGAAATGAAAGGTAGAATCATAGGAAGAGAGGGTAGAAATATCAGAATGCTTGAGACGCTTACTGGTGTTGATATTATTATAGATGATACTCCTGAAGCCGTTGTAATATCATGTTTTGATCCTGTGAGAAAACATATAGCTAAAGTTTCATTAGAAAAGCTTATCTTAGATGGAAGAATTCACCCTGCTAGAATAGAGGAAGTTGTTGAGAGAACTAAAAGAGAAGTTGAAGATTCTATTATAGAAGCAGGTGAAAATGCTATTGTCGATTTGAATCTTACTACTATGCATCATGAATTAATCAGACATATGGGCAGACTTCAATATAGAACAAGTTATGGACAAAATATGCTTTTCCATAGTAAAGAAGTTGCTAATATTGCTGCCATGATAGCCGCTGAAATAGGTGCTAATGTTGAAATGGCTAAGAGAAGTGCATTTTTGCATGATATAGGAAAGGCTATAGAAACAGAAGGCGAAGGTTCTCATGCTATGAGCGGTGCCGATTTAGCTAAGAGATGCGGAGAAAAAGAGGAAGTAGTTAATGCTATAAGAGCTCATCATAATGATGTTGATACTCAAACTGTTGAGGCTGTAATAGTAAAGGCTGCTGATGCTATTAGTGCGGCAAGACCTGGTGCAAGAAGAGAATCTTTTGAAAGTTATATTAAACGTTTGGATAATTTAGAAAAGATTGCTGATAGTATAGAGGGTGTTGAAAAATCATTTGCTATACAGGCTGGACGTGAACTTAGAGTTATGGCTAAGAGTGATATTGTAGATGATGTTCAGGCTAAGCAAATAGCAAGAGATATTGCTAAGAGAATAGAAGATGAATTGAAATACCCAGGTATAATTAGAGTTACTGTTATTAGAGAAACTAGAGCAGTTGAAGTTGCAAGGTAAATAAAATGTCTGTGAAAAATATATTATGTCTTGGCGATATTATAGGTGTTACAGGACGTTATGCTATTAGAAGGCATTTAGAAGAAATAAAATTAGAGAACAATATAGATTTTATAATAGCAAATGGTGAAAATGCTGCCAATGGAATAGGCATTACTAGAGATACAGCAGCAGAGCTTTTTAATTCCGGTATAGATGTACTTACTTCTGGTAATCATATTTGGAATAATAGAGATGTCTTTGCTTTGATAGGCAATGAGCATCGTCTGCTTCGTCCTTATAATTATCCTAGTGATGCCCCAGGACTTGGCTATTATATATATGATATGTTGGATTGTAAGATTGGTGTAATTAATCTTATGGGAAGGACTTTTATGGATACATTAGATTGTCCTTTCAAAAAAGCCAATCTTGCAATTAAGCATATAAAAGAAAAAACTAATGTTATATTTATAGATTTTCATGCAGAAGCTACAGCAGAAAAAATAGCTTTTTCTTATTATCTTGAAGGGCAGGTTTCCTGTATATTTGGTACTCATACTCATGTTCAGACAGCTGATGAAAAGATATTATCATCATATACAGCTTATATATCAGATTTGGGTATGTGCGGTAGTTATAATTCCGTTATAGGTATGAAAAAAGAACCTGCTATAGCTAGATTCGTAACTAAAATGCCTCATAGATTTGAAGTGGAAACTACTAGTCCTATGATTAATGGTATTGTAGTTCAAATTGATACTGTAACTGGTAAGGCACTTTCTATTAAAAGGATTAATTTAGTTTATCATAATGATATTGTAGAAAGACAAGAAAAATAGATTAGAGAGAATTCTTATGGAAGAGAATGAGAAAAGTCCAAAAATTTTTATTAGACATTTTTTTATTTTTTATATAAAAGTTGCGGTTATTCATACTTTAACTTATATAGTTTTTGGAATCTTATTCTCTAATATGTTTGATTATACCTCTGTGTATAGTAATGATATAATTACTAATTTTATGAGAGGCTTTGAATCTCCTCTTACTGTTATAGGACCGTTTTTACAGCCTATAAGGGCAATATTCATAGCCATTGCATTATTTCCGCTTAGAAAACTTATAGCCACTAAATTTGGTTGGTTTATACTATGGCTTATATTTGTATGTATAGGTATTATAGCAGCCCCTTCATCAGCACCTAGTTCTATAGAAGGTTTGATATATACTCAGCTTCCTCTTGAATTTCATTTGGTTAATTTGCCTGAACTTCTTATTCAAACTTTTACTTTTTCTATAATACTTTGGGTTGTTGAAATGCTTCCTCATACTGAAAAAGAATTTTCAAGCAGGGTATTTTTACTTAAATTGTTATTTGCTATATTATATACAATGATAGGTATATTTTTAACTTCTATATGCGGAATTATTATAATGAATTTCTTAGAATTAGATTATAATAATGCCAAATTAGATAGAGGCACTGTTTCATATTTATCTACAATATCTATATTAACTATAATCATATCATATTCATTTGCAGATAAAGTTTATAAAAATAAATTATGGCTTTTGCTTACTATTCCATTAATATTATTATTATATATACTTTTCCCTTATGGTTATAATTATTTGTTTAAAACAGTATACAATAATAATATGTCATTAATTCCTTATAGTTTATCTGCTGTTTTAATGTCTATTATATATTATGTGCTTTTTGTTATTATCTATGGAAAATTAAAAAATATCAATAAAAAATCTGATATTATAGAAGCTGATATAATAGAAAAGAATGATCCAGAAACAACAAATGAAGACAATAATAGAGATAATTTAAAGGTTATAGAAATAAATCCTGATAATAATGAAGATGAAAAAAAGGATGATGTAAAATATATAGAAATAAATCCTGATGACAATAATAAATAATCTTATTATTGCTATCGATAAACTCGCTGAAATATAGATGACAACTTCCTTCGTCAGTTATCATATGCTCGTTTATCTCTGGTTATTGCTATACACTCTAAATTTTTATATTTAGCATTCTAATAATTAAAAAATTAAATAATATCTTTATAATAAAATGATAAAGGTTATGTATGGTAAATAACTTTTTCAACTTTTACTAAGTCAGCCTGTGGTGTGCCATGGGAAAAGTTGATATATTTTTGAAATACAAGGATAATAAAATACATATAAGACATAAAATTAAAAATGTTCAATAATTCATCAACAATAAATATAAAATGTAGTATTTTAAGTATAAAATGTATTATAGTTATTGTTGAAATTTATTTTTTCTTTAATTTTCTATAAATTTACATTACATGCTATATTTTTAACATTTACTTATATATTTTTTAGTGTATTATAAATTTAATAAAAATTAAATTACTATTATGATTTTGAGATGATTTTATGAAAAAATTATTTTTTTGTTCATTATTGATATTTATAAATACTCTATTTTTGTTTTCAAAAGAAACTATAGAGAGAGATTTATCATATAATCCAAACTTTAGTTCTTCAAAATTTAATGATTGGCTTTTGGTTGCTACTTTTAATGGTGATAACGTTCCTACATTACAATTTATAGATAAAACCGAAAACATGTTTTGGGAATCTTCTGATTCTACTACAAAAGAATATATGTACAAAGGTAAAAATTCAAAAGCAGGTATCTTTTTTATATCATCTATGACATATTATCAGTATAGAGGATATAATCCTTTATATAGTGAAAAAAGAAATAGGGATAATGCTAATATGATGAAACGTTTTTATTTCTATAGATTTACAGGAAAAGGCGGCGGAATAATATCTTTAGATAATACTTTAGTAGCAATAGATATTTATACAAAATACGTATATATATATGGAGTACCTGTAGAAGAGGAGAAAGTATTTGGTGTTGATGTACCTCAAAGATGGGGTCCTTCTGATACAGTAAAATATAAAGGCTCTATTTTGCCATTTTATAAATATGATCCTGTAGGACATGTTCAAGAAGATGGAACTATTGTTTTATATGATTTTTATCTTAATTCATTTTTAGATAAAGAAAATAGATATCAGCCTCTTTTAAATAGCAAATATATTTATAAATAATTTATATATACGAAAAAGTTTTATTAATCAAGAAAGCTATCGGCTCTTTAATGAGTTGATAGCTTATTCTATTTCTGAAATAGATTTTAAATATACTTTTGATATCTGCCAATCATTAGAATTAATGAATTTTAATTTATATTTTAATTTATCTGTAAATTCTCCAATTTTATTCTTTTGGCACATTTGAAAACCATCGCCTGTAAAATATTCACCTTTTATCCATTGCTGTTCTTTTTTTGTGTATAAACAGTAAAAGGCATCTTCTCCAAATGGAGGTCTTATTTTTATATTGAATTTAGAATTTTCAGGAGGAATTACATAGTTTTTTCTTGCTTCTATTTTGTTTTCATATTTATCATTTGTGAAATTATTAAAATCATTAGGGAACATTAATATAAGATTACCGTCATTTTGAAAGGCAAAAATGTATAAGTACCCTTCAGTATTTGGTCTGAAATTTAAAGTGAAAGATTCACCTTCTATTATTTCCCCTTGATTATTTATTACATTTGTCTTATTTTCTAATGTTATTCTTTCTATTCTAAAATTAAGATATATTCCGTTTATAGGAGATTCTATAGCTTTGAATAAAAGGTTAGAGAAATGAAATTCTAAATAAGTGCATATTTCATTTAGAGTTGTTACACTTTCAGACTGATTTTTCAATTCATATTCTTTAAGTGTATCACCTGTTGCCATATCTATAACTTTGAAATTATATCTCATTTCATAAAGTTCTTCATCGCTTTTTTCTTCTCCGTCTTTATCAATTTTTTCTGTTTTTTCTCCTATTCCATATTCTATCAAATCGCCTAAATCTTTTATTTCATTTGTAAGCACTATATCATTACTAAGCATAGTATTTGTAATATTGTAATTGCTTAATATTGTGTTTATTTCATTTGAATTAATAGTGATATTATTTTTATTAGCAGTATTATTGGTATTCTTTAATACTTTTTCGCTATCCATTATAATAACAGCCTGCACTTTTAGATTTGATGCTACAGTTAATCCTTCTTCTAAACTAAGTTCATTTGTAGAAAATAGTTTTTTCTTTTCTCTGTCTACAGAAATAGAAGTTTTTTGTTTGAGAGAAGCAAATCTATTTATTGTTCTAACAAACTCTTTTCTCATAGGCTCATTAGCCCTCAAACTATGATCCAAATCTACTGTGGCTATAAGCATAGTTTCTCTAGGATAAAGATTTAATGTTATTATAGTGATAATTAAAATGTATTTTAATACTGTTTTCAAAATTGCTCCTAATATTCAAGAGTAGGTTTTATTCCTGTTTCTCTTTCATATACTTTTTCAAGCATATCCATTATTCTTGATAAATCATCAGAACTGTAATATTCTATAACTATTTTACCTTCTTTTCCATTTTTATCTACAACATTAACTTTAGTAGAGAATATTTTTTCTAAATCATTTTCTAACCTTTTTATATTAGGGTCTTTCTTATTTTCTTTTTTTACTTCATTTTGATTTTCTGTATTTTCTTCACTATTGTTTAAATTAGAATCATTTGATATATTATTTTTTCTTTCTTTTACTATTCTCTCGCATTCTCTTACAGAATATCCTTTTTCTACTATTTCTTTAGCGAATTCTTCTCTTTCATTCTCATCATCTAATGATAATATAGTTCTTGCATGTCCTTCAGTTATTTTGGATTCTAATACTAAATTTTGTATATTTTCGCTTAAATCTAATATACGCATAGAATTAGATATTGTACTTCTGCTTTTTCCCACCCTGTTTGCTAATTCTTCTTGTTTAATATTCAAATCATATATTAATTTTTTATAGCTTCTAGCAACTTCTATAGCATTTAAATCGGCTCTTTGTATGTTTTCAACTAAAGTAAGCTCAAGCATTTTAGAATCTGCTATATTTTCTAATACTAATGCTGGCACTCTATCTCTATTTAAGAATTTAAATGCTCTGAATCTTCTTTCTCCGGATATTATTTGATATTTTCCGTCTTTTTCTCTCAAAGTGATAGGGTTTATAAGCCCATTTTCTTTTATGGATTCGGCAAGACCTTGTATTTCTTCTTCATTAAATACTTTTCTAGGCTGATCCGGATTAACATCTATAAGAGAAACATCTATTTCCAATACTCCTCTTTTTTCTGCCTCTTCAGCTGCTGTTCTTATTTCATTGTCAGTAGATTTTATTAATGCACTTAAACCCTGACCGCCAAGTCCGCCTTTTCTGCTCATATAAATCCTCTTAATTTTATTTAATTAACATAATTATATTATTTATTAACAACTTTTTCAAATTTAAAAAACTCATCCGGACCGCTGTCTATTCCTTCAAGTTTATTATATTTATTATAAAAAGCAACTATATGAAAACCGCATTTATTTACATAAAAATTTATATTTCGTTTTTCAAAATATGGTGTATAACATGTCCAAGTTTTTGTATGCGGATATTTATTTTCTATAGCTTTCCAAGATGAGTAGCCTATTTTTTTATTTTGATGTTCCGGATAAAGAAAAAAGAAATGAAGTTCATTATTATTAGTATCATTATTTATTTCTACTATTGCACCGCCAACTTTTTCATTATTAAGCACTAAATGATAAGAATATACAGTATTCATATTTAAAGATTCATCGATATCCTTTTCTTC
>CASEHG010000013.1 GCA_949287565.1 uncultured Brachyspira sp. | reverse complement strand
ATAATTTTTATATATAAAAAATATATTTTTTAATAATTATTATCGGATATAATAGAAATACTATTATAATAAAACAAAATTATACATTAACATAAAGGTATGCTAATGTATAATTTAGAATTTCTATTATAGGTTTTAAATTTTAAATAAAACTACTATTAGCTACATTAACAACATTTACGTTAGTTTTATTAGATGATGCAGTGTTAGTTTTAGGAGAATCGTCTTTATTAGGATTTCCATAAAACAAAGATAAAGCTAATACCAAAACTATTGCTGTAGATAGAGCTATAGAAAGTCTGGCAGAACTCATAAAAGCATACAATGGGCTAATCTCATTTTTTTTCATACTTTCCATCTTAGCCCTTTGCAACATATACTGCCATTCTCTATCAGGCAAGCTTGGCAAATCAAAATGATGTCGTTTCTTTTCGATTTTGCTTTTAAATTGCATCATGTCATGTAGTTTCATAAAAGAGTCCTTTCTTTTTCTAGAAGCGATTTCATTTTCTTAAGAGCATAAGAATAATTACTCTTAGCTGAATCGCTTGATATATTCAAAATATCTGATATTTCTTTATATGAGTAATTCTCATAATATCTCAATATAAAGACATCTCTCTGTTTTCCCTTTAATTTAGTAGAAGCATTGTAAATTTTTTCCTGAAGGTATATTCTTTCATATTCTTTTTCTGTATTATACCTTTTATCATCAACTATTTCTAGTTTTTCTAGATAAGGTGATTCTCTCCTATAAGCTTTAGAATACATATTTATAGCTGTATTGCTTATTATACGATATAACCAACCTTTAAAATAATTGCGTTCTTCATATCTGTCTATGGCTTTATATACACGTATCAATACATCTTGTGTTAAATCCATAGCATCTTCATAATTATGCATAAAACGATATGATAAATTAAATATATAGTTTTTATATCTTGTTAATAATATATCTAATGCTTCGCTATCACCTTTTTTATGTGCTTCTATTAATTCATAATCTTTTAATAATTCTTTTTCTTTAGTTACTATCATCTCTACAAACTCCAATATATTACCTGTTCTTAAATAATTATATATACATTATTTATAACAAATAAATAAAAATAAAGTAAAATCAAGCCATGAAAGATTCTTTAGAAAAATTCTTATTAGAACTATCTGTTTTTTTATCTTCATTGTCTGAATTTACAAACTCTTTCTCACTGAATGCATTTTCTATATCATATTTAGTAAGAGTTAAAGTATTGCCTTTTACTCCATCTAAATTGAAAAGTATATTAACCATTGCTGTTTCTACTATACTTTTTAAAGATCTTGCACCCATATTCATGCTAGAAGCCTTATCAACTATAAAGTTAATTGCTTCTGCAGTTACTACCAACTTCTTACCTATACTTTTAAAAAATTCTGTATATTTTATAATAGGAGATTCTGAAGTTTTTGTCAAGATATCTTTCAAATTTTCTTTGGTAAGATCATTTAATGTTACTATTATAGGTATTCTTCCTATAAACTCAGGTATCATACCATATTTCTCTATATCTTTAACATCAACCTGACTTAATATCCTATTTTTCTGCAGTTTATTTATAACAGCATTAGAACCGAAACCTAAACTGCTTTCACCCTTCAAACGCATCTTAATGATATCATCAAGACCTACAAAAGCACCTCCGAATATAAACAATATATTTTTAGTATTCATTAGTATTCCGTCGCTTGAATGCATCATTCTTCTGTCGCCGAACTCGGGTACTCTTATATCCTCACCATTCATCATAGAAAGAAGAGCTTCCTGTACAGCTTTATCTGAAGGATTGCCTGTAGTTGATTGATGAGCATCTGCCTTTGCTATCTTATCAACCTCATCTAAAAATACTATACCATGCTGGGCTTTCTCCAAATCTCCATTAGCTTTTCTATAAAGATTATAAAGAACTACCTCTACATCATCACCAACATAACCTGTTTCTGTAAGTGTAGTAACATCTGCACGTGCAAAAGGAAGTCCCAATATATCAGCCAATGTTTTTACTAAATAAGTTTTTCCAACTCCTGTAGGTCCTATCATAAGAATATTTGATCTGAATGGTATATCTTTATTGCCATTTATTCTCAAACAATGCAAATAAGCATGCACAGCTAATGCTTTTTTTGCCTCATCCTGACCTATAACAGTTTTATCTAATTGAGCAACTATTTCTTTAGGAGTTAAAATATTTGATTCGGAAGATTTGCGTTTACCTCCTATTTTACTTTCTAATGAAATTTTCTTTAGAGCCTCTCCGCTGCTCATTATACTTTCTATCACATTATAATTATCTTTTTCTAAAAATGCGAATATCACTTTAGAATTTATAAATGTTATTAATGTATTTGTGATTTCAAGTATACCGCTGCTTGGATAAGGCTCATGCGATAAATTAAATATACCGCTTGATATCAATTTACTATTATTATCAAAATAATGGTACTTATTTATATATATATCATTATTTAATGTAATAAGCTCTAATATTCTCCTAACAGATATTGCTGACATAGAATCACCGTAAATAGTGTAAACTAATACAGAATATAAAATAAATCTCTCATCTAAGTCTAAATTTTTATCTGAAATAAATCTTTCTATATTAAAATTATATTTTTTGAAAGTGGATATTTTTCTTACATCTGTTTTAAGAGAATTTATCAATATTTCAACTTCATTGCTGTTATTGGCTATTTTTTCATTATTAGACATCATTTCATCATCATAACCCAAAGCCCTATCAATATTGCTTGACAGTCTTCTAGTCATATCATTTCTGTCTGATATTAGATTTAATGTATAAACTATCTTTGTAACTATTTCAAAATATGCCCTGAAAGCATCTTCTCTATTAGCATAAGATGATTTTTTTTCTTCTTTTTCAATACTGTTGGGTTCATTTTCCTGCTTTTTTTTCTTCATAGCAAAAGCTCTCCTAATTAAATAACATTACCTATTAAATCATATTCTGTATTATGAGTAACAGTAACTTGCACTATATCGCCAATATTTATATTATTATTAGTATTTTCATTATAAACTTCAACATATCCATCAACTTCCGGAGCATCGTATATGCTTCTGCCTATAAATTTATTATCATCTTCTTTTTTTTCTATCAATACATCTATAGTTCTTCCTATAAATCTCTCTAATCTTTTTTCGGATACTTCTATAGCTGCCCTCATAAGTTTTTCTCTAAGCATTAATTTTCTGTTTCTGCTCAATTTGGGTTTATCTATAAGTAAAGCCTTAGTATTCTCCTCTTCTGAATAAGTGAATACCCCTACCCTATCAAGCTTGGCATTTCTTACAAACTTTATTAACTTTTTAAACGATTCAGGTGTTTCTCCAGGAAATCCTACTATTAAAGAAGTTCTTATAACAGCATCATTATTATAGCTTCTTATTTTATCTATCATTTCTCTATAAAATTTATAGCTTCTTGT
>CASEHG010000012.1 GCA_949287565.1 uncultured Brachyspira sp. | reverse complement strand
TTTTTTTTTTATTTCTTGTTTTGCACCGTCAAAATCATATTTTAATGTCGTATCAGCAAATAAAGGAAATGATAGTATAAAAGTAATAGTAGAAGCTAAAAAGTCAGGCAAACAATCAGAAAATATATTTTTAGTTTCTCAATTTTTAAATGATGATGATGTCATAGTTAATACTTCTATGTCGCAAATAGGGCCTATGATGTTTGATAAAGGAAAATACGAATTTAATGTTCCACTTCCTACAAATAGTTTTACTAAATATACAAACTTCATTGAAGAAATTCAGCCTGAAAGAGCTCAAAGAATGGTAAATAACAGCGGATTTGGAAGCAGTTTCTTTACATATATGATGCTTATGAATATGATGGACAATAGAAGACCTGTATATTATGATGATTATGGTCAAAGAAGAGCTATTAATAGAGATTATTATGATGACAGATATACTAGAACTTCAACAAGAAGAAGCATATTTAATAATTCAAGATCTACAACTAAAAAAACAACAGTAAATAATAATAATAGTTCTACTACTAAAAGAAGAACATTATTCAAACCTAGTTCAGGAAGCTCTACAAGAAAACAATCCACTTTCAGAAGATCTTCTACTAGGAGAAGAAGATAATATATTTTATACTATAAAATATTAAATTTTTATAAATAATACATTTTTGATATTGACTTTATTTTTTAAGAATATAAGATTACTAATTAGTTTTTAATAGAAAACATATATTCCGTTTTTATAACTTATAATCATATAGGAAATTGTATGAAATTACCGCAATTTGATTCATATTATCAAATATCTGTATTTGATATTATTGCAGTAAAGTGTCATTTATTTCTATCTCTTATTGAGAATATGATTAAGTCTAATAAGCATAATCTTTTGCATTATGTTTATCTTTTTTGAATGATTTTATACTTTTTAAACTTTTTTCTATAAACAATGCAATAATAAAAAAGTTATTAATAGGTTTTGAAAATAATATGTTTCAAGCCCACATTTTTATGAAAACATTATGATAAAATAAAAACACTATAAATTATAAAAACTTATGAATGAGGACAATCATGGAAAAAGATAAGATGTTGGAGCTTACCGAGGGTAATGTAAGCAGAGGACTTATAAACTTAGTTATACCTATGATATTAGGAAACCTTTTAAATATTGCATATAATATAGTTGATACGATTTGGATTGGTCAGATGATAGGCCCTAAAGGACTTGGTGCTATTGCTGTTAGTTTCCCTATAATATTAATACTTATGGCCATAGCTTCAGGTGTTACAGTAGCTTCCAATATTTTAATAGGACAGTATTTCGGTGCTAATGATAAAGACTCTGTAATATATGTTTCAAGAGTTTCAACTACTATAAGTTTGATCACTGCTTTAGCTTTGGCAATAATAGGATATATATTTGCTCCTGCTATGATGAGATTTTTAAATACTGCAGATAGTATAATGGAATATTCTGTTAGCTATTTCAGAATAAGCATGATAGGTTTTCCATTTATGTTTTATTATTTTTTGGTGTCTGCTTTGCTTAGAGGAATTGGAGATACTGTAAGACCTTTAATATTTTTAGCTATTGCATCTGTATTAAATTTGATATTAGATCCGCTTATGATAAAAGGAATAGGACCTTTTCCTCCTATGGGACTTGACGGTGCCGCTTATGCCACAGCTTTTTCTCAATTCATTTCTGTTGCTGTATCTATGATATATTTAAAAATGAAAAATAGCATTGTAAAAGCTAATCCTTTTGATTTGGCTTTCGATCTTAATATAACTAAGCTGATGTTTAGAATAGGGCTTCCATTTGCTGCTATGCAGTTAATAGTATCTGTAAGCTGGTTATTTTTAAACAGACTTATAAACACTTATGGAGAAGCTGCTTCTGCATCTGTTGCTGTATCTATGAGAGTGGATTCTTTATCATTTCTTCCGCTTTTAGCATTATCTGCAGGTATTGCTACTATGACAGCTCAAAATATAGGTGCAGGAAAAATGGAGAGAGTAAAGGAAATATTTAAAGCCGGAATGATTCTTTCTGTAGGAATATCTGCATTTATGGCTATTTTTTCAGTATTGTTTCCTGAGATTATTGTAAGAATGTTTACTAAAGATATGAGTGTTTTGAAATATACTAAAAGCTATATTTATGTTGTTATGCCTTCTATAGTAATGCTTGCTGTAATGTTTACTGCCAATGGTGTTATTAATGGAGCTGGTAAAACTTTTATGCTTATGCTATTTGCTTTTTGTGCACATATAATAATCAGAGTGCCTCTTGCATATATGATATCTCCTCAAATGGAATTATGGGGAATTTGGACTGCTATGGCTGTAAGCAATTTCTTTAGTATGAGTTTAAGTTTATTATATTACTTCTCCAACAAATGGAAAAAAGATGCAAATATTGCCTCCCATTCCGCAGCTGAACATAATTTATAAATACTAAAACTTATTGACTTTTATATATCTTCTATATAAAATTACTGAATTATTTTATATAAAAATAATGTAGGTAAATTTATAATGGCAAAAGAAGAAAAATTATTAGATTTAACAGAATGTAATGTAGCCAAAGGGCTTTTAATATTAGTTATCCCTATGGTTTTGGGAAACTTATTGAATGTGGCATACTCTACAGTTGATGCCATTTGGATAGGTCAGATTGTAGGTTCTAAAGGACTTGCAGCTGTTTCAATAAGTTTTCCTCTTACTATGGTTGTTACAGCTATAGCATCAGGAATAGCAACTGCTGTTAATGTTTTAATAGGACAGTATTTCGGTGCTAATGATAAAGAATATGTAACATATATTTCTAAAGTTTCAACTACTGTAAGTTTAATAACTGCTTTAACATTAGCGGTATTAGGATACGTATTTGCACCTAATCTAATGGTATTTTTAAATACTGCTGATAGTATAATGGAAGATGCTGTAAGTTATTTTAGAATAAGTATGATTGGTTTTCCATTTGTATTTTATTATACTTTTGTTTCTGCTTTGCTTAGAGGTATAGGAGATACTGTAAGGCCTTTAATATTTTTGATAATATCTTCTGTGATAAATATAGTATTAGATCCTATTTTAATAAAAGGAATAGGACCAATACAAGCTATGGGTGTAGAGGGTGCCGCTTATGCCACAGTATTTGCACAAGCCATATCTGTAATAGTAAGTATGATTTATTTAAAAGTAAAAAATAGTATTGTAAGGGCTAATCCGCTCAATTTTACATTTGATTTTAGCATAACAAAATTAATAATAAAAATAGGTTTGCCTTTCACTCTTATGCAGATGATATCTTCTATAAGCTGGATATTTTTAAATAAAGTTATTAACTCCTATGGAGAATTATCTTCTGCATCTTTTGCTGTAGCTTCTAGAATAGATGCTTTATCATTTGTACCGCTTTCTGCTATTCTTTCAGGTATAGGAACTATGGCCGCTCAGAATATAGGGGCTGATAAAATGTATAGAATAAAAGAAATATTTAGTACTGGATTAAAAATTTCTTTAACTATAGCATTGATTATGACTGCATTATGTATGCTGTTTCCAGAGTATATTATAAAAATATTTGTACAAGATGATAATATAATGCCGTATATGAAAAGTTATATATATGCCGGTGTGCCTTCAACAATATTAGTTGCCATTATATTTTCAGCAAATGGTATTATTAATGCTTCCGGAAAAACTTTTGTAATTATGCTGTTTACTTTATTTACTCATTTCCTAGTAAGAATTCCGGTTCTTTATTTATTATCTCCAAAAATAGGTTTATGGGGAGTGTGGATTTCTATGTCTGTTAGTAACTTCTTTAATATGGTTTTCCATTTAGTTTATTATTATTCAAATAAATGGCAAAAGAATGCTAATCTCACATTGAACTCTCATTCTAAAGATGATAATTAGAGCATTAAAATAAATTCTAAATTTAAATATAAATAACACTAAACTTTAAAATAAAGCTATAAATTTTAAAGGGCGGGGTATGTGAATAAAGTTTTAAAAATTAATTACACTTGCCCACCCTTTAGGCTTTTTACATCGTTAAGTCATTTCTAGATTATTTTTCTTTTTTGTTTCAAACTGTTATTTTAGCTGCCCACCCAAGCGTTTTTTTAATTCATTGCTGAACATATATTATTCATATATAAAAATGCAATCTACCGAACGTACATTGTACTTTGAATAAAGTAAAGGAAATACCGTTCGGAAAGTCCGTACGACAAGTACTGGGCGGGTGCTAATAAATTCTAAATTTAAATATAAATAACACTTAAAATAAAGCTATAAATTTTAAAGAGCGGGGTATGTGAATAGTTTTTTATTATTGCTAGTCTTAGGGGTAACAATTTTTATTAGCAATAATAATATTATAAAATATTATAAAGCTGAGCATAAAAATTGTGAGCGTCTGCTAAGTTTACTTGGCAGAGCAATGAAAGCGAACAATTTTTATTATACAATAATTGTAATAAATACATATTATTATATAATAACGTAAATATAATTTATTAATATATTTGGGGGAGATACCTTAATGAAAATCTTTAATAGCCTGCAATTTAAAATAAGTATGGTTATAGTTGTTCCTTTTATTATCATGCTTATTATATCAAATTTATTTAACATATTTTCTGTTAATAATGTTACTAAAAAACTTTCATATAAGGTATTGGAAGAAAGTGCCAAAGGAGAAGCATCTAAAGTACAGGCTCTTGTTCAGGAAGCATTTGATAGTTTAAGTACATTTGAATATACAATAGATAATTTATACAGATCAGGAGAGAGAAACAGAGAAGTATATAAAAATACAACTAAAGATTTTTTTGAAACTTTACCTGAAGGTACAGGAGCTTTGTTTCTTATATTCAAAAATAATGTAATGGGCAATGATGCTGATTATATAAATGATCCTAATTATTCAGAAGCAGGCGGTATGTTCTCCGATTATGTATATAGAAATAATGGTTCTGCTGCTGACAGAGGTATGACAAGAGAAGAATTAAAAAGTGATTATTATTCAGTACCTGTAACTACAGGAAATATTAATATTACATCTATATATGATTTTGAAGTAGGCGGCAAGATGGTTAAAATGAATACTTGGTCTATAC
Source organism: uncultured Brachyspira sp. (assembly GCA_949287565.1). Lineage (GTDB taxonomy): Bacteria > Spirochaetota > Brachyspiria > Brachyspirales > Brachyspiraceae > Brachyspira. Next base: position 4,180 of record CASEHG010000012.1, on the reverse strand, counting down.
CTTTAAAAAATAATGGCCAAATTATAGGTGTTGCAGGTGTTGATATATTTATAGAATCATTAGCCCCTATAATGGATAATATTAAGCCTTTTGAAAATACTCTTACTTCTTTATTTGATCATAATGGTACGCTTCTTTATAATAAAGAAAATGAAACTTATGTTGGTAAGAATGTTTATGAGGCATATCCTTATTATAGAGACAATAATTTGTTAGAAAAGATAAAAGCAGGTCAAACTGTAATATTTGAGGATTTCAGTGCAACATTAAATACTAAATCTACATATATATTTGTACCTATAAAACTTGAAACAGGCCAGAATTGGGGTATGAAAATATTAGTTCCTAATTATATAATACTTAAAGACAGCAATAATATAAGAAATATTATGATTATAATTTTAGCTGTAATATTAGCAACAGTGTTTATCATTACACCTTTAATAATAAAGAAGAAAGTTGTATTTATCATTAAATTACTTGCTCAGGATTTAACTAAATTATCTAAAGGAGATATATCTTGGGATACTCCTCCAGGATTTACAGAACTTAAAGATGAATGGGGTGATATAGCCAGAGCAATAAAAAGCATATTAGATAATTTAAATAATGTTATGAACACTGTTAAAGAGTCATCGGAACAAGTTGAAAGTGCTGCCAATGAAGTTCTTTCAGGAAATAATGATTTATCTAATAGAACAGAAATACAGGCTTCCAGCTTAGAAGAAACTGCATCAACTATGAATGAAATGGCTTCAAATGTAAAATTTGCCGTTTCTGATATATATGACAGCACAAATATGGTTGTTGAAGCAAAAGATTATGTAGGCAAGGCAGGTAAAATAATAGAAGAAAGTGTTAATAAAATGGATGCTGTTTATGAGTCTAGTTCTAAAATAATGGATATAACTAAAATGATAGAATCTATTGCCTTTCAAACAAATATACTTGCACTTAATGCTTCAGTAGAGGCGGCAAGGGCTGGAGAACAGGGAAGAGGTTTTGCTGTCGTAGCCAGTGAAGTTAGAAATTTGGCACAGAATACACAGGAATCCGTAAAAAATATTACTTCTCTTATAGTTGATAGTAATGATAAGATTAATTTAGCTGCTGCCAGCGTTAATGAATCTAAGGAGATTTTTAATGATATAGCAAACAGAATGGATAAAGTTTCTGATTTGATGCAGAAAGTTAATATAGCTGCCAAAGAACAGGAAAATGGAATAGGTCAGATTAATATTGCTATAAATGAAATGGATTCTTCCGTTCAGCAAAATGCGGCTTTGGTAGAAGAGGCTAGCTCTTCATCTCAATTGCTTTTAAATGAGGCTCAAAATTTAAATAAATTGATTGATTTCTTCAAATTAAGATAATTTTTATTTAATACTAGTATAAATTAAATACAATATATAATTATAAGTGTTTTATTATTAAACATATATAATAAAACACTTTTTTATTACTCTGATATTATAATAATTTTATTTTTATAATGAGCAAAAATAATGAAGAATTATAAAAATAAATAAAGTTATTTCTACATATATATGCTTCATCTTGTATATCTTTATCATAAAATATAATAAATACAGTATGAAAATAATTTAAATTTATTAATTGGTATATTTATTGCATGAAATACTTAACAAGATTTTATTTGACTTATAAGTATATTTTATATTATACTATACAATATTAATTAGGAGTTTTGTTAATGGCTAAGTATAAAGATAAATTAGATAATAATAAAAATAGTGATAATAGTAAAAAAGATGATAATACGGTTGCAATTGTGGAAGATAAATTACCTTCAAGATTAATAATCATACCTGTAATGGGAAAGCCATTATTTCCTGGGCTTTATGCTCCGTTTCCAATACCAGCTCATCATGCGGATGCAGTGAATAAGGCTATAGCCGAAAATGATGGATTTTTAGGACTTAATTTATATATTTCTGATACTCCGTCTGAAAAGAAAACACCTTCTGTTGATGAAATTTATAAAGTTGGTGTTGTTGTAAAAGTATTCAAAAAATTAAATTTGCCTGACGGCGGACTTAATCTTCTTATAAATTCCATACGAAGATATAAGGTTATAAAATTTGTAACTACAGATCCTGTAATAAGAGCAGAGCCTCTTTATATACCTGATATAGATCCTTTTAGAAACGAAAAAGAAGCCAAAGAAATAAAGGCATATACTAGAGCTTTGCTTTCAGATATAAAAGCCATAAGTGAGAATAATCCGCTTTTTACTGAAGAAATGCGTCTTACTATGGTGAATGTTGATGATCCTGGAAGATTAGCTGATTTTGTTACATCTATGCTTAATGTAGAGCGAGCAAGTCAGCAGGAAATACTTGAAACTTTTGATATTCAAGAAAGACTTGAAAAAGTTCATCTTCTTCTTCAAAAAGAGAGAGAAATATCTGAAATACAGCAGAAAATACAAGGCAGCATTAATTCAAAAGTACAAAAACAGCAAAGAGAATATTTCTTAAAAGAACAGTTAAAAGAAATAAAAAAAGAATTGGGTTATGATACAGATCCTAAACAAAGAGATATAGAGAAATATAAAAAAACTCTTGAAGAGATTAATGTTATAGATGAAGTTAAAGAGAGAATGGAACAGGAGATAGAAAAGATTTCTACAATAGATACTCATTCTCCGGAATATACAGTTTCTAAAAATTATTTGGATACTTTATTTGCTTTGCCTTGGAATAAGGAAAATAAGGAAAGAGAAGATATTTCAAAAAGCAAAAAGATATTGGACAGAGATCATTACGGACTTGAAGATGTTAAAGAGAGAATATACGAATTTTTAGCAGTGAGAAAATTAAATCCTGAGAAAAAATCTTCTATACTATGTTTTGTAGGCCCTCCGGGGGTTGGTAAAACTTCTATAGGTAAGAGTATTGCTGAGGCATTAGACAGACCTTTCTTCAGATTTTCTTTAGGCGGTATGAGAGATGAGGCTGAAATTAAAGGACATAGAAGAACTTATATAGGTGCTATGCCTGGTAAAATTATTGAGGCTTTAAAGATAGTAAAAGTTAAAAATCCTGTTCTTATGCTTGATGAAATTGATAAATTGGGAACAAGTTTTCAGGCTGATCCTTCAAGTGCATTACTAGAAGTTTTAGATCCGGAACAGAATGCATCATTTAGAGATCATTATTTGGATTTGCCTTTCGATTTATCAAATGTTTTATTCATAACTACAGCGAATACACTTGATACAATTCCTAGACCTTTGCTTGACAGAATGGAAGTTATAAGACTTTCAGGATACATTATGGAAGAGAAATTAAAAATAGCTTCTAAATATATTATACCTAGACAGGTTAAAGCTCATGGACTTGATATAAAAAATATAAAATTTACTAATAAGGCTATAAGTACGATAATAGACGGATATGCGAGAGAGGCTGGGGTTAGAAATTTTGAAAGAAGAATAGAGAGAATATGCAGAAAAATTGCTGCTGATATTGTAGAGCATAATAAAAAAACTTACAGCTATACAGTAGATGAAAAAGATTTAGAGAAGTATCTTAAAAAGCCAATATTTACAGAAGACTTCACAGAGAAGGATTTGAAGCCTGGAAACTCTATAGGCTTAGCTTGGACATCTTTAGGCGGTGCTACTCTTACTATAGAATCAATAAAGGTATCAGAGAAAAAAGATTCCGGAAACATACAGGTAACAGGACAGCTTGGCGACGTTATGAGCGAGAGTGTAGAGATAGCTTATAGTTATGTAAAAAGCGTTGCCAAAGATTATGGCGTTGCTGAAAATTATTTTAATGATGCTATGATTCACTTGCATATTCCTGAAGGAGCTACTCCTAAAGACGGACCTTCAGCAGGTATTACTATGGCTACTGCTTTGCTTTCGCTTTCTATGAATAAAGTTATAAGAAATGATACTGCCATGACAGGCGAGCTTTCATTGAATGGAAAAGTTTTGCCTATAGGCGGACTTAAAGAAAAAACTATAGCGGCAAAAAGGCTTGGATTCATTAAGCATATAATAATACCTTATGAGAATATTAGGGATTTAGATGAGATTCCTGAAAATGTTAAAAAGGGACTCACTTTCCACCCTGTAAAAGATGTTAAAGAGGTATTTGATTTTATGTTTAAATTGAATAAGCTAAATAAATCAGAAAACAAAAAA
>CASEHG010000011.1 GCA_949287565.1 uncultured Brachyspira sp. | reverse complement strand
CTTATATAATATTAATATATATATATTATTTGTCAAGAAAATTTATTTAATAATTATGCTTGTATATAATTAAAAATTGATGTATTATGATTTTACTATTTAATTATAATATAGTTTTTTGTATTAAATTTTATAAATAATTTAACAATATGATGGGAACTATGAGAAAAAAATTAATCTTTATTTTTACATTGTCAATTATATTAACATTCAATTTATTTTCACAAACAAATGAAGAATTACCTCCTTATCCTCCTGAGAATCCTGAAGTTATACATATAAGTGAGATTTATGAAGGAATGGAAGGTGTAGGTTATACTGTTATACATGGTACAAATGTAGAGCCATTTAAAGTAAAGGTATTGTCTATCTTGAGAAAAAGATGGCATAATAGCGATGCTATACTTATAAGATGTGAAGGTCTTAATTTAGATCATTCAGGAACTGTTGCCGGTATGAGCGGTTCTCCTATATATTTTGATGGTAAAATAGCTGGAGCATTGGCATTCGGATGGAATTATGCTAAAGATCCAATAGCTGGTGTTACTCCTATAGAAGAAATGTATAAATTATATGAAGATACTAATGCAAAATCACCTATGTTGGGATTTGCAGATGATAATTCTCTTCAGACTCCTTTAATGTTTTCAGGTATAAGCAGTAAAGCTTTTAATGAATATTCTTCTATTTTTAAAAAGGGCGGTTTTTATCCTATGCAGGCAGGCGGTTCTGTTTCTGATACAAATCAGGCTAGCAAATTTTTATTTGGAGATTCAGTTGCTATAGTTTTAGCCGACGGAGATATTTCATTAGCTGGAATAGGTACAGTTTCTCATACAGATGATGAAAAATTCCTGCTTTTTGGACATTCTATGTGGTCTAAAGGAAAAATAAGAGCACCTGTTTCAAGAGCATATATTAATCATATAGTAGCTTCAGTATCTTCTTCATTCAAACTTGGATATGCTTATTCTAACTATTTGGGATATACTGTTTATGATGGAGCTTTTGGTGTTTCAGGTGTTTACGGAGAAGTTCCTGAAAATGTAATGGTTCCTGTAAAAGTAGAAATAGAAGATCAGACTTTTCTTACAAGAGATTTTAATTTTAGAGTATTAAATGATCCCACTTATTTTTCAGATATACTCTCTATGTCTATATACAGTGCTGTAACTTCTGCAGCAGGAGGAGATGAAGAGGGAGTGTTTAGTGTAAGCTATGAAATAGAAACAGATTATTTTAAAGAGCCTTATAAAGTAAGTGACAGAATATTATCCTATTCTTCTACAGATGCATTTAAAGAGGCTATAGAGCAAGTAATAGCTCCTGTTAATTTCTTTATACGTAATAATTTTAATAGGGTTGGAATAAAATCAGTAAAATTATCTATTAAAAGAACCGGACTTGAATATGTTTTTTTGAATGATATAACTTTAGTAGAGCCTAGAGCAGTTGCCGGAGAAACTATACATTTAAGACTTGGTTATACTCCTTATGGAAAAGAAAAACAATATGTTGATGTACCTGTAAGACTTCCTGTTAATCTAAAAACAGATGTTTATACTATATATGCTGCTAATGAATACATATTTAATTATGCAGAGCAATTATTTATGCCTAGCAAATATGAAATAAGAAGTTTAGATGATGTTCAGCGTATATATGGAAAAAGTTATGATGACAGTGCTTTGAAAGTATGGCTTTATTCTTCATCAAGAGGAGTGCAAATAGGTAAGGACTTATATCCTACACTTCCTCCTTCTAGATATGGAGCTATGGCTAAAAATGCTACATCAGATAAAGCTGCTGTTATTACTCCTATTAATGGAAATTATCAAATGGATAGTTCTATATTAGGAATGATGAAATTGGATATAATAATAGAAGGTGCTAGAAAATACGAGAATCGTTAAATTATTATTTTATGTTGAGATAAAAAATAGATAAAGAATGAAGGGGATAGAAAATATGAAAATTGCTAAGATTCTAATTACTTTGCAAATAATATTAGTCTTATTTTCTGCTAATGTTTTCGGTGTTGTTACCAGAACATTATCAAGCGGAAAAAAAGGTTTTTATGATAATGGTGTTTATGACGGAATAATGCTTACAGAACAGGGAAGCTTAACATTAGCTCCTATAATAGAACAGAATGGTATAATTGCTGGTAAAGATATATGGAAAATGTATCCTGCTAATGATGGCAGTATGTTTGCTGCTATAAGCGGAAGCGGTGCTGAACTTTATAAAAGAACTGCTGATGATACTAACTTTACATTATTTGCTTCAGAGAAAAGTGAAAATGCTTTTACTGCAGTTATTGCTGATGGTGAAGGAAATATATATGCAGCTACAGGTCCTTATGCAAAAATAATCAAATATGACAGTCAGGGAAATGAGCTTTGGAGAAAAACTTTAGATGATACTTATATTTGGGATATGAAGTTTGATGATAAAGGAAATTTATTTGCTGCTGCCGGAGGCAATAATGCTAGAGTATTGAGAATCTCATCTGACGGTAATATTAAAGAGATATTAAAAACAGAAGAACAGCATGCCATGTCTTTATTATATGATGAAAATGGTAATAAACTTTATGTTGGTACTGCAGGAAGAGGACTTGTATTAGTTATTGATTTATCTACAAATTTAGAAAATCCTTCATACAATGTTTTTTATGATACTGCTGAAAATGAAGTTTATGCTATAACTATGGATAATATAGGTAATTTATATTTTGGAACTTCTACAAGACAGCCGGCTTATTTACTTCTTCCTTCTATAATAGACGGAGATAAAAGACCTGATGAAAGTGAAAATGAATTTAGAAACTCTTTATATAAAGCTGATACTAATGGTACAGTTCAGAGATTATTTTTCTTAAATAAAACATTAGTTTTAGCATTAAGCAGTGATAAGAATAATAATATATATTTTGTTACAGGAGATACTGCTGATATATATAAAATCGGAGGAAATGACGGACTTTTATCATATATAGGCGGATTAAAAAATAAAATACTTTCTACATTCGCTGTTTCCGATGACGGACTTTATTTTGCAATATCAAAAACAGGTGAGATATACAGAGTAAAACATACTTATCCTACTCAAGGAACTTTTACAAGCGATAGTTTGGATTTAAAACTTTTAAGTAAATTAGGTAGTTTAAGTACAATGTCCACTATTCCTGACGGCTCTTCTATATCTATTGAAGTGAGAACAGGAAATGTTGCAAGAGTTGATAATACTTGGAGCAGTTTTGTCGCTGTAGGTGCTGATGGTAAAATAGACGTGCCTTATGGAAGATTTATACAGTTTAAAGTTACAATGACAACTTCTGATACAGAAACTACTCCTATACTTAATTCTATAGATTTGAGTTATGTTGAAAATAATCTTTCTCCTGAAGTTTTAAATGGAGGACTTACTACTTATTATCTTCAGCAGAATGATTCTACTGAAACAGCTAAAAATCCTCAATTAGAAGAAAATGAATCTATGATTTATTGGAAGGGCAGTGATCCTAATGGTGATAAACTCATATATAATTTAGAATATAGATTAAAAGGTGAGAAAAATTATAGAAAATTAGCTGATAATTTATCTACATCATATTTTAAATTTGAATCTTATTTACTTCCTTCAGGAATTTATGATTTTAGAATAACAGCAAGCGACAGATATGATAATCCTATAAGCATTGCTAAGACTAAAACTTTAGAAGTATTCAATGTTAAATATGATAATGATCCTCCTGAGATTTTAGATTTCAATGTTACTGGAAGCGGGGCAAATAGAAAAATTACTTTCAGAGTAGAAGATAAATTATCTTTCATAAAAACAGTAAGATATTCTACTATAACAGGAGAATGGAAATATATTGTTCCTGATGACGGTATGTTAGATTCTATGAATGAAGTATTTACTGTAAATATAGATGATGCTAATGCTGGTTCTGTTACTATTGAGGTAATGGATACTGACGGAAACACTAAATATTATTCATTCTTGATATGATTATTTAATTAATAGAGAAAATTTTAATAGGGCTAGTGAATTTATAAATTTACGAGCCCTTTATTTATGTATAAGGTTTGATTTTATGAGAAAGTTATTTATTTTTATATCTATATTTATATTTTATGTTTCATCTTGTCAAAAGAACGAAATAATTATCCCTGACAATTTGAAAACTATGCTTATAAAGGATATTAATGATGATAAAACTTTAAATCCTTTATATAGAGAATTCAGAGGTGCTTGGTTTTCTACTGTAAATAATATGGATTGGCCTCTTGAGGGAAAAAGTGAGGAGGATCAGAAAAAACTTGCTTTAAAATATTTAGACACATTATATAATAATAATTTCAATGCTGTATTTGTACAGGTTAAGCCTGATGCTGGTGTAATATTTCCTTCAAAAATAAATCCTACTACCAGATATTTTTTCGGAAAAGATTCTACTAATGAAACAGATGATTATCCTTTTAAAACGGATATGCTTAAATTTATTATAGATGAAGCACATAAAAGAAATTTAGAAGTTCATGCTTGGTTTAATCCTTATAGAATAGCCGTAACTTATGATACTAATAAAAGCTATGCAGAGCAGTTTTCAAAAAAGAATTTTATTCATATATATGCCTATTCCAACAATTTAAAACCTATTCATTGGTATGACAATAAACTTTATTTGGATCCTGGTGAGCCTATAAGTGCAAAATATGTAATAGATTCTATCATGGAAGTTGTTGAAAATTATGATATAGACGGAGTTCATTTTGATGATTATTTTTATCAGAATATGATTGATGATAAAACATATAAATATTGGCCTGATGAAACAAGCTCTTTAAAATATGCATCTAGTCAAGGTTATGATGTTTCTAATACAAATTATGATGATTATGGAGTTAATGGTCTTTATGCTTGGAGGAGAAATAATATTAATACTCTTGTAAGTTCCATATATAAAGAAATAAAATCAAGAAAGCCTTATGTAAAATGGACTATATCGCCTGCAGGAGTTTGGAGAAATAAAGAAAAACTTTCAGATTATAATGGTTATGAATATGGAAGCGATACTCAGTCTTATAATCCGAATTTTGACGCTTTGCATGCTGATGTACTTTTATGGATGCTTAATGGTGAGAAAACTGAATCATTAAAAAATGCAACTGAAAAAGACGGAATAAATAAAATGTATGTTGATGCTATAATACCGCAGATTTATTGGAGTGATAAGCATGAAACTGCTCCTTTCGATATTATAGCTGATTGGTGGATTGAACAGGCTAAAAAATCTACTAATGGTAAATTAGCTGATTTATATGTAGGGCATCCTCTTTATAAAATGGGCAGGGATACTAATGTAGAGCCTTGGCAGGATATAGATTTGATGTCAAAACAGGTTGATTATATAAGAACTAATGGAAGAAATTATATAAAAGGTTCTGTATTTTTTACTATGAGAAATATGTATAAAGATGATATTCATACAAAAGGTTTTGGTTATAAGGCTTTGAATTATTTAAAAGAAAATAGTTATCCTTTTAAATCTATAATACCTACTATGAACACTATGAAAGATTTAAATATTACACCTTCAGGTTTAACTAATCTTTATATAACAAATAAATTCAATAGTATAGAAATCACTTTCACAGATTCAGGAGAATACAAAACTGATAAATATAATTGTGCTGTAGAAGGTACAAGCGTTTATTATTCTATATACAGAAAAGATATTACTGAAGATTATATAGTTTTGATTGATAAGATAAGAAGAACTAATTTCAATTCTGATTCTAATGTTGTATATAATGATAAAACTGCAAATCCTAAAAAAACTTATATTTATTATATTACTGCTTTAGATAGGCTTCATAATGAGAGCGTGCCTATTATGATTACAAATAGATAAATATAATGTTTACAAATATTTGTTTATATGGTTTAATTATGTTAACAAAATAAATTAATTGGAAATATTATTATGGGTAATACTTTATTAAAAGATATAATTGCAGTAACAAAAGAATTAAACTCTAAATGTTCTAAAAATATAGAAGAGTTAAATGCAAATAAAGAATTAGAAATATCAACTGACAGTAGAGATAATTTTGACGAGAGTAAATTATTTTTGGCAATAAAGGGAGAAAAGTTTGACGGAAATAAATTTGCATTAGAAACTTATAATAAAGGATGCAGATATTTTATTTTAAGCGATGCAAATATAAAACTTCCAGATGATGCAGTAGTTTTTTATGCTGATGATACAATACTTTTCTTTATAAAGCTAGCTAGAGAATACAGAAGAAGATTCAATATACCTGTGATATCAATAACAGGAAGCTGCGGAAAAACTACTACAAAAGAATTAACTCATTTATTTTTATCTGCAAAATATAAAACATTAAAAACAGAAGGCAATTTAAATAATGAAATAGGAGTGCCTAAAACAATATTTAATTTAGATAATAGTTATGAGATAGCAGTTATTGAAGCTGGTATGAATCATAAAAATGAATTGTTAAGAATATCTGAAGCTATAGAGGCAAATACTGTTATAATAAATAATGTAGAGCCTGTACATATCGCATATCTAGGTTCTATAGAAAATATAGCCTATGCTAAATCAGAGCTTTTTAATCATACCAGAGAAAATGCTAATGCTGTAATTAATAAAAATACTAATTGCTTTGATATATTAAAAAAAGAGGCAGAAAGAAACAATATAAAAAATATAATAGAAGCTGATATAAAAGAAATAATAAAAAAAGATGATAATACATTTGAGTATAAAGGCATAACTTTTAAACATAATTTAATCGGCGATTTTAATTTGCATAATGTATTATCAGCATTAAAGGTGGCTGAACTTTATGATGTTGATTTACAAAAATGTGCGGATATTTTGATAACTTATGAATCTCAAAAAAACAGAATGCAGATAATTAATATAAAAGGCTGTAATGTAATAAATGACTGTTACAATTCAAATCCTGCTGCATTAAAAAATATGATTAAGTTTTTATCTCAAAGAAGCGAATCAAAAAAGATTGCTGTAATAGGTGATATGCTAGAAACAGAAACTGAAAATTCAAGCTATCATAAAGATATAGGAAAAATTATAAATGAATTAAAAAATATTGATACTGTTATAGCAGTTGGAAAGCATTCAAAGGATATTTACAATACAGTTGATTGTGAAAAATATTATTTTGAAAATGCTCAAAGTGCTCTAGAGAAAGTAAAAGAGTTTTTGAAAGATGATACTGCAATGTTAATAAAAGCTTCATTGGGTATGGGCTTTGCTGTGATAATAGATTCTATAAAAAATATATAAAATAATAAAGGCTTAAAAATGAATAATTTAATACAAAATAATTCTGTAATAGCTTTTATATTACTAGATGATAAAATGTTCAATGATTTTTCAAAACAACTAAAAGATGATTGGAATATAGATATAACTGTAGTAAGTCATAATAATAAAAATACATTCAACATTGAAACAATAGATTTTGAATATGAACTTGCTCCATTCAATGTGCCTGATAATGAAGCTGAAATATTGATGAATTATAATGATATAGATAATGCCACAAGAGAAAAAATACTTAGTCATAAATCATTTTTATCAATCAAGGTTAATAGTGAGAATACTAATTTCAAAGATATTGCTTTAACTTTTAGTAAGGTATGCTGCTCTATAATAAAAGTAAATAATGTATCTGCAGTTTTGATAGGGGAGATTAATCTTCTAATTTCTAAAGATACATATTTATTTGAAATGAATGAATATATAAAAAATGATAAATATTTTCCAACTCGTTTATGGGTGAGGGTTGATGTTTTTTCAGATAATAATGGAAATCATGCCTATACTGAAGGACTTAAAAATTTCGGTAAGTATGAGATTATGGCTTATAAAACTTTAAGAAAGGTTGAAAGCATAATCAAGGTACTTATGATATTATCAAGAAGCATTATAGAAAATAATTTAAATATTGAAGACGGAAACACTATGCAGACAGATGATGATTATATAGGAATGTTTAAATTCTTTGATAATAAATTTATAATGCTTGAAAAGAGCTTGAAAGATATAAATAAAAATCAATAGATTTGACAATAAAATTATTATATAATAAAAATTTTTAAGTTTGTCAACTGATGCACTTTATATAAAATTATCTACTTTTTTGACGCACAAAAAAGT
>CASEHG010000010.1 GCA_949287565.1 uncultured Brachyspira sp. | reverse complement strand
TTTTTATTTTTTACTTTATTAATAATTAATACTATCTTTTTTTTCTGTTGTGCATTATACTGTTTCATAGGTATTCCTTTGGGTTTATTTCTAGTAATTTAAATTATAAGGAATACCTTCTTTTTTTAAACTAAAAGTGTGCAATATCTATGGCTCTTAAACAAAAAAAATAAGTTTTAACTGTTGACATTTTTTTGGTTTGTGCTATAATACTTAAACATTAAATAACAATCCGAGATAGCTCAGTCGGTAGAGCAGGTGACTGTTAATCACCGGGTCGCAGGTTCGAGCCCTGTTCTCGGAGCATTTTTAAGCCCCCTATTAAAGGGGCTTTTTTATTGCTTATATATCTATTAATTAATATTTAATTATTTTTCTTAACATACTTCTTTATAAATCTGCTTATAATCATAATGAATCCCATTATAGCTGATATGGCAAATCCTATCATTCCTATAACTGATGTTCCATGGAATAGGGGAGGCATTTTGCTTGTTATGATTAAAGCACTTGCTAGTATTAAAGAAGCTAAAACTATAGAGTAACTTAATCTATCTGCTAAACCGTCTAAAGTAGAAGCTAATGATTCCAGCTTTTTATGTTCCAACTGAATTTTTATACTTCCTTGCTTTATAACTGATGCTAAATGTTCTAAGTCAGCTGGAAATTCTTTTATGATATAACTATAGTCATAGAATAACTTTTTGAATTGCCTAAATAAATTATCAGGCTTCATTTGCTCTTTAACATATCTAAAGGCAAAAGGTTTAATATGTTCTATTAATTTTACTTCTTTATCTAAATTTCTAGCAACTCCTTCAAGAACTATCAAAGATTTTATTAAAAGCATGATATTGCTAGGCAAAGTTAAACGGAATTCTCTTATTATACCTATAAGTTCATTAAATACATCTTCTATATTTATATTTTCTAAAGGCATATCAACGTATTTGCTTACTAATATAAATATAGCCATATTAAATTCGTCTATATTGCTTATTTCTCCATGATAGCATAAATCAAGTATAGATTTAGATAATTCCAAATAATCAGCTGAACTTATGCTCATAATCAAAGAAGAAAATGCCTCTTTAGAGTTCGGCGGAATAAATCCTATCATACCAAAATCTAAAAAGCATAGTACATTATTTTCCAAAGCCATTAAATTACCAGGATGCGGATCGGCATGGAAGAAACCAAGCATAAATATCTGCTCTAATACGGCATCTATACCTATGGAAACAAGTTTTTTTCTATCATATCTAGTATCATCTTCTGCTATATCAGAAATTTTTATTCCTTCTATATATTCCATAGTTAATATATTTTTTGTACTATATTCATCATATACTTTTGCTATTTTTATATTTTTATTATTTTTAAAGAATTTAGCAAATTTTAAAGTATTATTTTTTTCAAAATTAAAGTCTAATTCCTGTATAAGCTGAGCTTTAAATGCTGCTATCAATTTTTGAGGCTGCATTAATGCAAATTCTTCATTATATTTTTCTATGATGTTTGAAAGCCATACTATAATTTCTATATCTGTAAGTATATTTTCTTCTATATTAGGTCTTTTTACCTTTATAGCTACTTTTTCACCGTTTTTTAATACAGCAGTATGAACCTGAGAAATAGAAGCACTAGCTTTAGGAGTCAATTCAAATGATTCAAAAATATCCTCTATTTTAGCTCCTAATTCTGTTTCAATAATACTTTTTGCTGTATTTTCATCGAAAGGCTTTACATGATTTTGAAGTTTGCTTAATTCTTCTGTAATATCTTTTGGAAGTATATCATTTCTATTTGAAAGTATTTGTCCCAATTTGATAAATGTTGTACCCAATTCTTCACAAGCCATTTTAATTCTTTCAGCTCTGCTGTATTTTCTTAAATCAACTCCATTATATTTGATATTAATTTTATTTATTGGATTTTTTATTATTTTTAATATTGGAGTTATAGCTATAATATCTCTGAATCCGTAAGCTACTATTATAGATATAATTTCTCTTGCTCTGTTTATAGATTTTATGTTATTCATATTATTTAATCACCCGCACTTTGATATAACTCATCATTTTTATAAAATAAGGAGTTTAATTATTATTATAAATAAAAAAACTCCTTATAATTAATGAAAAATATAATTATTGTTCATCTTTTTTCATAGACTGTTTTAATTCATCTAATTCTTTTCTCATAGCATCATATTCTTCTTTTTTTACATATCCCATTTTATCAACAACTTTTTTTACTCTTTCGTCTATAAATTGAGAAACATCTTCTTTAGTTTCATTGGCTTTATTAACCATTTCTTTTACAAACTTTTCTCCCTCTTCAGCACTAACATTCTTATCTTTTATGAATTCGCGTGCTGCTTCCTCTAATTTTTCTTTTCCTTTTAGCATCATACCAATGCTTGAATAAAATCCTGATTTGATATCATCTGATAATGACATAATATCCTCCTATATTATTTATTAATTAATTTTTATCATTGTAAAATAAAAAGTCAATATAAAAAAATATACTTTTATAAAATAAAAACCATTTATAACGTTTTTGATAAAAATTTTTTATTTTTTATAATATTACTAATACAAATTTTATATAAATTAATGTTATTAAATATTTTAAGTTATAAACTGTTAGCTATTTAGAAATAAAAAATCGAGTGTCTATCAGCTTGAGCTAATATATATTTTAAAACGAAATTTCTTATTTATATGATAAAAAGTTTATATCTGGCAATAATAAAAAATTATTATTGTTTATCTATGGCATCAAAATAGCATGCCATGAAATCTCCTTCTCCATTTTCAAAGTCATTAACCATAGCAGAAACTTTTTTATTAAGCTCTTTTATCATAATATATGCTATTTCCTGTGCTTTGCTTTCTGTTATATCATTATTATTTTTCTGAATATTTTTAATAACTTTATTTATATTTACTCTTTTATATACACCGTCGCTATCCATTTTATTATCTCCTTTAAACATATCCGTCTTTTTTTAATCCTGCTTTAAGCACATCTATATCGCTTGTTATATCCATAATATCATCTTTTTGTATATTTTCTAATACCTTATTTAAATATATTATCATTGATTCTATAGATTCTATTATCTCTGCTTTAACATTGCTTAAATTTAATGTGTTTGATGATGATAAATCTATATATGAATTAATAAGTTTCAATGTTGTAGGTATATTATATTCCAACATTTTATCCAATTCTTTTAGTGCAATTTCATTTTTCTTAGAACTTTTTGCTTTATCAATAATGCTTTTAAACAAGTGATTCAATTTTTCAACCTTTGAAGCAAAATTATAATCTTTTATAGAAATAAGTGTTTCATTAATTAATTTATAATATTCTAATGCTTTATTAATAATAATATTTTCTTCTGTATTCTCTTGATTATTATAATTTTCTTCTTCTTTTTTATTATTATCATTTTCATTTACATAACTGTATTCAGCATCTATAGCATCATCAAATTTACTATTGTGATTTTTATTATCATTTTCGTAAATTATATTTTCTATGTATTCCTTATTATATGTGAGATTAAAGTCTTTTTCAGTCATAAATATAAATCTTATTAAATCTACAATACAAAGCAAATAGGGTATACCTGTCCAGCAAAATAGAACATATAATATACCTCTTTTAGTTTGACCTAAATAAAATTTTTGTATTCCTATTCCTCCGAATATCAGAGAAAGAGCAGAACATATTATGGCTTTAATTCTTTTTCTCATTTATAATAAACCTAATAATATTTACTAATATATAATATCAAAGTATTTATTTTTAACAAGCAATTTTTTTATTCAATACTTGCTAATAAATAGTTATAGTATATTATTTATACAAATTTTATAAAGCGAATAAAAACATGAAAAAAAAATTAGAATTGCAAACAACAACTTTATGGGATTATCCTTCCCAGCAGTATTTAAAAAGCGAAGAAGAAAAGCATAAACATTATATAGGAGCAACACCATCATATATTATTTGGAATCTTCTAAATAGATATACAAAAGAGAAGGATTTAGTAGTTGATCCTATGGCTGGAAGCGGCACTACTATTGATGTGGCAAGAGAATTAGGAAGGCGTGCTTTGGGGTATGATATAAATCCTAAAGCATTGCAAAGAAAAGATATTTTTAAAGCAGATGCCAGAAAAATACCAATAGAAGATGAAAAAGTAGACTTTGTATTTATAGATCCTCCTTATAGTACTCATATAAATTATTCTGATGAGAAAAATTGTATTGGAAAATTAACAGCAAGAGAAAATGAATATTATGAGGCTATGGAAAAAGTGATAAATGAAATATTTAGAATAATGAAAAAAGATAGATATATGGCTTTATATGTTTCTGATTCTTATGAAAAGGGATTTCCATTTATGCCTATTGGTTTTAAGCTTTTTGAGATTATGAGTAAATATTTTATGCCTATAGATATAGTATCTGTTGTTCGTCATAATAAAACCCTTAATAAAGGTAATTATCATATAGCAGCAGCTGAAAATAATTTCTATTTGAGAGGATTTAATTATTTATTTATAATGTATAAAAAAGGAAATAAAACTATAGATATAAATGGAAAAGTTCATTTGAGGAATTTATAATAAATATTTAATTTGTATTTAAAAATAAAAAAGCAGAGATTTAACTCCCTGCTTTTTTATCAATATTTATTTATCTGACATAATACATATCTTTAGGAATATAATCATCTATAACAGTAGCCTGCTTCAAATTTCTTTTTCCTTGTACAGACATTATATTGTAAGTAGCAGCCCCTATATTTTGATTATCAACAAGTATAGTTCTTTTTTCCATTCTCTCTAAATCTATATTTGCAGTTCTTATTTGATCAAAATATTCGCTTGCCAATACAAAATATTTAAATGCTTGCTGCTCATTAACCACAGTATTTGTAATAGTAGAGTTATAAGCATAAGAAACCCCTATATTGTTATAAAGGCTTGCTAAATAACTTACTAGTATAAAATCGCTTTCTGTACGCATTTCTAATCTTCCTAATCTATCTCTCTTAGATAATACCTGACTTAAAGCATTTCTGTAGAAACCATTAGCCAAATTAGCCTTATCTAAATGTAAAAGCGAATTACCTAAAGCATAAGAAACAACACTATTGCTAGGGTTCTTTTGGAATAAGGCATTAAATCCTTCAAATGCTCTGTCATATTCTCCATCTGAATAATATATCCAAGATAAATTATATAGAAGTTTATCGCTTCTAAGATTAGGTGCTAAATTATCATAAGCAGTTTGATAATGCTGTTTTGCTTTTTCATAATCTTTTTCTTTATAGAAGTAAACATTAGCTAAATTATAATTAGCATCAGGATATACTGAATTTATAGTTAAAGCTTCATTAAAGTTTTTAACAGCATTTCCATATTCACCTAAATTATAATATATTTGACCTAACATATTATATACAAATTCTTTTCCTCTATAGAAAGGATTAGATTCATATAAAGGCAATGCAGCCGTATTAAGTATTTCCATAGCTCTATCATAATGTTTTAATCTTGTTTCATAATCAGCATAACCTACTATAGATTCCAAATTATTAGGATATGCAGCTAATAGATTTTCAAACAATATTCTTGAACCATAAAAATCATCTTTATCAAGTAAATACTTAGCTAATTTAGGATAAACTTCATCATCAATATAACCATTTTTAAGTAAATTTATATGATTTTGAAGTGCTTTTACCTGCTCATAATTATCTTGATAAATTTTTATAAGCATAGCTCTCTTTCTAGGAACAACTCCATCTCCAAAGAAATTAACCATATCTCTATAATTATTATAAGCTATATCATAATAATTAGGTTCTGATAATGTTCTAGCTCTGCTTATCATAAGAAGACCGCGTTCATCATATATAGTTTCCTTCTCTTTTTTCTTTTCAGTATAAACTAACATATCATTATATAATTCTTCGCCTAATGTATAATCTTCTACTGATAATTCTTTTTCACCTTTCTTTCTATAATAGTAGCCAAAAGTTATTCTAGTTTCAAAATCTCTAGGCTTAATATCCAAAGCACCTTGTATCTTTTTAAGAGCATAATTGAAAGTTTCTCTGTCAATATAAGCTCTTGCATATTTATTATACCATTTTATTTGTTTTGGTTTTAATCTTTCACCTTCAGCAAAGTTTCTTTCAGCATCATCATAAGCTCCGTTTGATATGCTTACTAAACCTTGATTATAATATTTATTTGCCATTACAGGTTTATAAATAAATTGGAAAGATAAAATAACTACAGCCACGAATAATACTAAAAATACAGCTGCAACTCTTATTATCTTAGCATAATCTTTTAATGAATTAGGTATAGGTATAAGTTCTAATACATTTTTACTGCCTTCTTCTCTAATACTTAAACCTAATTCTTTATTTAATAATTCTGTAATGTTTTCATTAGACTCACCTCTCTCTAAGGCATTAAGCAAAGCCTCCATAGAAATTCTGTCTAATTTTTCATTAAGTATTGCATCTAAAACATGATATTGTGTAAGAGAAGGAAGATATTTTATTGCATTAATAACTTTATCATGATCTACATTTTTATCTACATCTTCATATTTAGAAGCAGGTAAATTATTAGCAGTATCAGGAGATGGAAGAGTAGTAGTTCCTTCAACTATATTATTAGATATAGCCTTATTTTTTTCTTTATTTCCATCTTCTATATCTTCTATCTCATCATCTAAGTCTAAATCTAAATCATCTTTTACTTCATCATCTTTAGGGGATTGTTCATATTCTTCTATAGCATCATCTAAAGATAAATCATCTAAATCTATATCATCATGAGGCTCTTCTTTAGTTTCTTCAACTTTAGTCTCTTCTTTTACCTCATCTTTAGGTTCTTCTTCTTTATCTTCTTCCATAATGCTATCCAAAGATAAATCATCTAAATCCATATCGTCTTGAGGTTCTTCTTTAGTTTCTTCAGCTTTAGTCTCTTCTTTTACCTCATCTTTAGGTTCTTCTTCTT
>CASEHG010000009.1 GCA_949287565.1 uncultured Brachyspira sp. | reverse complement strand
CATAGGTATTCCTTTTTGTTTATTTGTGCTTATTTAAATTATAAGGAATACCTTCTTTTTTTAAACCAAAAATGTGCAATATCTATGGCTCTTAAACATGCAATAAGATTTTATCATCTTGACATAAAATAATAATATGACTATAATATATTTAGTCAAAAAACATACTATTAATAATTTATTTTTTATATCTTAATCATTTTCTTTAGTATATGTTTTTATAATCCTTATGATATTTTTTCTTTTTATTTTAAAGGAATAATTAATGGAACTTAATAATACAACTTTAATAGAAAACAGCAGCATCAATTTATTTTCAAAATTTGCAATACCTAGTATATTGGGCATGATAATGGGAAGTGCTGCTGTATTTGTAGACGGTTTTTTTGTAGCACATTTTATATCGGCAGAGGCTTTTACTGCAATAAATATAGTATGGCCTATAACTGCTTTATCTTTCGGTATTTATGTAATGCTTACTATAGGTTCTGTTGCTCTTGCCGGAAAATGCATAGGTGAGAATAATATAAGACGTGCCAATTTAATATTTACTCAAACTTTAATTGTTGTTCTTACTATAGCTAGTTTTCCTTTGATTATAGCATATATATTTAGAGAGAGTCTTCTTCCTTTTTTTGGAGCACATGGAGAAGTTTATGAATTATCATTAGATTATATAGAGGGTGTACTATTTGCAACATTTTTTTGGGGAATGGCTTATGTTTTAAGTCAGTTTGTAAGGCTCAATGGTTCTCCTAGATTTGCTTCTGCAATGTTTATAATATCATCTTTGGCTAATATGGTATTGGATCCTCTTTTTATTATAGTTTTTCATTTTGGAATTGCCGGAGCTGCTTGGGCTACTGCAATATCACAGATAATAGCTTTTTTGATGGGATTATTATATTTCTTCAAACCTAATTGCAGATTAAAGATAATAAAAATTTATGGAGGCTGGATATATATACTAAAAGCTGCATTTAATGGATTTTCTGAATTTTTAAGCAATTTTTCATCAGGACTCATTCCTTGGCTTTTTAATATAACAGCATATAATATTTCAGGAAACAGAGGCATACTAGTATATTCAGTTGCTAATTATGCAATAATGTTTTTTATAATGCTTGCATATTCAATAGGCGAGGCATTAGAGCCTTTGGTAAGTGTTTCTTATGGTGCTAGAAATAAAAACAGAATGAAAGATTTTTTAAAGATATCTGTATTTTTAATTACTTTTATATCGGTATTAAGTTCTATTATATTTTTAATTGATCCTAGTCTTCTTGTTAATACGCTTTTAAAAGATGTTGATAATCAAACTTTTGATGATGCTTTATTTTTTGTAAGAACCTCTATACCTACATTCATAGGCGTTGGAATAAATATCATAATGAGTGCATATTATACTTCGGTTCAAAAGGCTGGTGCTTCTGCAATTGTTGCTGCTTTAAGGAGTATGATTCTGCCTGTTGTATTGGTATTAACTCTACCAAATATTTTCGGATTTATAGGTTTGGTTTTAGTTTTGCCTATAAGCGAGATAGCTACTTTGATAGTATCTTTTGCATTATATAAGAATAGAAGTGCTGATATATTACTTACAGAATGATTATTTTATAAAATTATTCTAATATTGTAATGAAAAAATAAAATATTAATATATACCTAAACAACTATATTTTGTCAATTTTCAAACAGATGAAAGTTCTCTGCTAATGCTATTGATAATTCACGTTTCCATTTATTACTTTTCTTT
>CASEHG010000008.1 GCA_949287565.1 uncultured Brachyspira sp. | reverse complement strand
GAAGTGGGGGTGTTACGAAGTACGCAGAGCGGTGGGGCTAGTCCCCACAAATAATAAAAATAATAAAATAATTTTGACAAAATATATTTGTTTCAGTATATTATAAAATAATTAATAAATTTACAAAAATCATTTACTAAAAATGCGTTTTATTGTATAATTGATGCAACAAATTTAATAAAGGAGTAATATTCATGAAGGTTGAAGAATTAAAACATGAGAAGCTTAAAGCTTGGATTAAAGAAGTAGCAGATATGTGTCAGCCAAAAGATATATATGTATGTGATGGAACTAAAGAAGAATATGACAACTGCATGAACGGTTTGGTAGAATTAGGTTTAGCAAAACCTCTTAAAAAAAGACCTCACAGTCATTCTTTCAGAAGTGATCCTTCTGACGTAGCACGTGTTGAAGATAGAACTTTTATTAGTTATCCAGATAAAGAAGATGCTGGTCCTACTAATCACTGGATGGCTCCAGATGAATTAAAAGGAACTATGAAAGAATTATATAAAGGTTGTATGAAAAATAGAACTATGTATGTAATTCCTTTCTCTATGGGTCCTGTTGGTTCTCCTATAGCTAAAATCGGTGTAGAAATCACTGACAGCCCTTACGTTGTATGTAACATGCATATAATGACTAGAGTTGGTACTAAAGTATTAGAAGTATTAGGTTCTGACGGTGAGTTCATACCTTGCTTACACTCTGTAGGTGCTCCTCTTGCTGATGGTGAAAAAGATACTAAATGGCCATGTGCTCCAATAGAGAAAAAATATATTTCTCATTTCCCTAATGAAAACTTAATCTGGTCTTATGGTTCAGGTTACGGCGGAAACGCTTTACTTGGTAAAAAATGTTTCGCTTTACGTATCGCTTCTGCTATGGCTAGAAGAGAAGGCTGGATGGCAGAACATATGCTTATCTTACGCTTAACTAACCCAGAAGGTAAAAAATTCCATATCGCTGCTGCATTCCCAAGTGCTTGCGGTAAAACTAACCTTGCTATGTTACAGCCAACTATCCCAGGTTGGAAATGTGAAACTATAGGTGATGATATTGCTTGGATGAAAATAAATCCTGAAGACGGCAGACTTTATGCTATCAACCCAGAAGCTGGTTTCTTTGGTGTAGCTCCTGGAACTTCTTATGATTCTAACCCTATGGCTATGGATTCAATAAAAGAAAACACTATATTCACTAACTGTGTAGAAACAGATGACGGCGATGTATGGTGGGAAGGTATGGGAGAAGCTCCTAAACATGGTATAGACTGGAAAGGTAATGATTGGACTCCAGAAAGCGGTGAAAAAGGTGCTCACCCTAATGCTAGATTCACAGCTCCTGCTAGACAATGTCCTGTAATTTGTCCAGACTGGGAAGATCCTAAAGGTGTACCTATAGATATCTTCATCTTCGGAGGAAGAAGAGCTTCAGTTATGCCATTAGTACATGAATCTTATAACTGGGATCATGGTGTATTTATGGGTTCTACTGCTGCTAGTGAAACTACTGCTGCTAATATCGGTGCAGTTGGTGCATTAAGATTTGACCCATTTGCTATGCTTCCATTTGCTGGTTACAATATGGGTGATTACATGAACCACTGGCTTGAAATGGGAGATAAATTAGGTGATAAAGCTCCTAGAATCTTCTATGTAAACTGGTTCAGAAAAGATGCTGACGGTAAATGGTTATGGCCTGGATTCGGTGATAACTCAAGAGTATTAAAATGGATGTGTGAAAGAGTTGAAGGTAAAATCGATGCTGTTGACACTCCTATAGGTAAAATGCCTAAAGAAGGCGATTTAGATCTTAAAGGTTTAGATATTCCTGAAGCTGATTTCAAAGAGCTTATGAGAGTAGATGTTGAAGCTTGGAAAGATCAAGCTAATCAAATCGAAGCTCATTATGCTAAATTCGGTTCAAGATTACCTGAAAGACTTAAAAAACAATTAGAAGAATTAAGAGCTAGATTAAGCAAATAATTGATAAAGTAAAATTCCTTTAATTTGCCAATAGTTTAATTTAATATTAAGCTATTGGCTTTTTTATTGGTAATCAGAATGCTATATATTTTATTATTTATTAATTGATTTTTTTTCTATTTGAATAGATAATTTATAAAAATAAATATCAAGAAAAAATAATTATGAATAGTTTAATAAAAGAATTAAAAACACAATCACAAAAAAATATTATAATACTAGCATTAATTTCTATATTGCCTTTTACCATATATTTTTTATTTTTTGCTTTAAATATAAATTCTGATTATAGAATTACTGAAATAACATCTCATTTTTTTGCTTTTAGGATTTTTTATTTATTTTGTTTTTCTATTATGTTTAATTTAGATAATAAGAAAAATATATTCATAACTTTTTTAATATTTTTATTTGTAGGTATTCTCAGTGTGATTATACCTTCTTCAGAGTTTACATTTAAAGATATTATAGATATTGATAAAAAAATAATTTTCTTTGTTCATACGATTTTAAATAAGAATTTATTTTTGGATATTATATTTTTTATAATGTTTGCTTTATCATTTAACAATTATGAAAATTATAAAGATATTAATCAGGCATTTACTTTCAGTGCCAATATAATGATATTAACTTCTATTATACCTACTATTATTTCTGTAATGTTTATGATGCTTTTTGCGTCAGTAATTAATTTATTTAAAGGAATTATTATAAATATATTTGATGATACACTTATTGTCTTTAATTTTTTTATATTAGCTGTATTTTATATATTTGCATTTACTCCTTTTATAATTTATTTTCTTTATAAAAAAGATGTCAAAAATATATCAATATACTTTTCAAGAATAATAATGTATATAAGTTTATATAATAT
>CASEHG010000007.1 GCA_949287565.1 uncultured Brachyspira sp. | reverse complement strand
TTTTTATCAGGGTAGTATTACTCATTCAATAGGTTTTATTACAGATACTAAATCAATAGATTTATTAAAAGAGCCTCAGTATTATACTTCTTGGTATTATTTAAAATATTCTTCATCTCATTTGGGTTTAATGGGAATAACAAAATATACTTATGACTTACAAAAGAAAAATAATTTAATGCTTGGTTTTGAAGCTTCATATATATTTGATATAGGCTTTAAACTTTATGGAAATGTTACTTATAATATTTTAAGCAGCAATAATTTAGGAAAGAGTCTTAATGATATAAAAAGTTTATTAGGTATTAATTATACTTTTATTTATAATTATGATTTTATACTTAGTCCTTATGTAGAATATTTTTATGAGGATAGTCATTCATTTTATTCTATAGGGCTTTATTTATCTTTCCTTAATAATTTATTTAATATAATAACTTATTTCTCTCATTCTCCTAATTATAAAATGGATTTAAATACAAAACTTCTTATCAACTATAATAATTTTAGTTTTACTTTTAATTATTATACTCCTTTCAAGAGCAATGAAATTTTAGAACATGCATTTGAAATATCATTGGAATATAACTATTAATACTATATTCTTATTAATTTTAAGCATAATATTTTAATTATGAAAATTTTATATTGACATAGTAAAAAATATATTTATAATCAAAGGCTTTAGGAGGGTTCTATGAAAAGAAACATTTTTAAACTTTTATTTATTTTATTAACCTTGAGTCTATTTTCTGTAAGCTGCAGTATGTTGAATGTAACAGGTTCAGATGAAGGTATAGAAAAAGAGTACAGAGGCAATAGATATGTAGGGGAGCTTACTGATGATTCAGGAGCATCTTCAAAAGCAGAAATTTTAATAAACAGCGATGGTTCTTTTGATTTAAGTTTAAATGGCACAGTAACGATTGAAGCAAAAAACATAATAAATCTAGGTAATGGCAAATATAGTGCTTCACAGGGAACTAGCGGTTTTGAATTGCAATTTAGCAATACATCATTAGGTTTAATAATAGTATATTATGATAATGGTAAGCAATTATCAGGTACGCTTACAAAACAGTAAGAAATAAACTATAAAAAATAAAGGGGCTTTTAATAAGCTCCTTTTTTATTTGCATTAAAAAATATTTATATAAAAAAATGATAAAAATATTTTTATAAACTATTGACATTATTTTTATTTGTATTATATTGAAACCCATTAAAAATTAATTATGCAATAGCTCGAGTAATGGATATTCTTTGCAGGTGTATCTGTTGACTAAGAAAGGCTTATTATTAATTATAATTAGCTAGAACGAAAAAAACCCTATGCGGGTAAGCGACGAGTAAACTGCGTTTTATACGTTAAGATGTATATACGTAATTTTACGGAGGCTATTGCAAATATACGCATAGGGGGGCTTCATTATGAGCGATAATATTATCGTGTCTTTAAAAAATATCAATGTTTCTTATGATGAAAATTCTATACTAGAAAATCTTAATCTTGACATCAAAGATAAAGAATTTTTAACTCTTTTAGGACCGTCAGGCTGCGGTAAAACAACTATACTTAGAACTATAGCGGGTTTCATAAAGCCTGATTCCGGAGAAGTGCTTTTTGACGGAAAAGTTATTAATGATACTCCGGCTTATAAAAGAGAAGTAAATACTGTATTTCAAAGATATGCATTGTTTCCGCATTTAAATGTTTTTGAAAATATTGCATTCGGTCTTAATCTTAAAAAAGTTCCTAAATCAGAGATTAAAGACAGAGTTCATCAAATGCTTAAAATGGTGAACTTAGAAAATTACGGAAACAGAAATATTGCTAGACTTTCAGGAGGACAGCAGCAGAGAGTAGCAATTGCAAGGGCACTTATCAATAAGCCTAGAGTTTTACTTCTTGATGAACCTTTGGGAGCATTGGATTTAAAGCTTAGAAAAGAAATGCAAATAGAATTGAAGAAAATTCAGCAGTCATTAGAAATTACTTTTGTTTATGTTACTCATGACCAAGAGGAAGCATTAACTATGAGCGATACTGTAGCAGTAATGAAGGACGGTGAAATACTTCAGATAGGCACTCCTGAAGATATATACAATGAACCTAAGAATGCATTTATAGCTGACTTTATAGGCGAAAGTAATATTATAGACGGCATTATGCATGATGATTATGTTGTAGAGTTTGCAGGTTATATATTCGACTGTGTGGATAAAGGATTTAAAAAGCTAGAGAAAGTTGATGTTGTTATACGTCCTGAAGATATAATAGTTGTGCCTGCTGAAAATGCTAATATATCTGGATTAGTTGAATCTGCTATATTTAAAGGTGTGCATTTCGAGATGGTACTTGATGCACATGGATACAAATGGATAATACATTCTACAGAAAAATGGGAAGCAGGTACTGAAATAGGAATAGATATTGCCAAAGAAAATATACATATTATGAAAAAAACTGTAGAAGAGGTGATAATATGAAAACAAAAATACCAGCAATACCTTATTTAATTTGGACATTAGTTTTTGTATTAGTACCGCTTTTTTTAGTTATATATTTTGCTTTTACCAATCAAAGAGGAGATTTCACTCTAAATAACTTTGCAAATGTTACAGGATTTACACCTGTTATAGTTCGTTCTGTAATACTTGCTTTTGTTGCTACGGTAATATGTTTGATACTTGCTTATCCTTTATCATATTATATATCAAGACAGGAAAAAACAGTTCAGCATGCTTTAATAATGCTTGTAATGCTTCCTATGTGGATGAACTTTCTTCTTAGAACTTATGCTTGGATGACTATATTAGAAAATAATGGGCTTATAAATAAAATGTTTATGTTTATGGGACTTTCACCTGTAAAACTTATAAATACTCAGGCAGCTGTATTAATAGGAATGGTTTATAATTATCTTCCTTTTATGATACTTCCGCTTTACTCTGTTATGACTAAAATACATCAGAGTTTAATAGAGGCTTCTCAGGATTTAGGGGCTAATTCTTTTAATGTATTTAGCAAAGTAATATTTCCATTGAGTTTACCAGGAATGGCAGCAGGAGTTACAATGGTATTTGTGGCTGCTGTAAGTACATTTGTAATTTCGCGTATGCTTGGAGGAGGCTCTAATATACTTATAGGCGATTTGATAGAGATGCAGTTTTTAGGTATGTCTTATAATCCTAATTTGGGTTCGGCTATAAGTTTGGTGTTAATAGTAATATCTTTATGTGCTATTATGCTTATGCAGCAGATAGATGATGAAGATGAAGATGTTAAGGGTATGTTTTTATAAGGATATGCCGTTATGATAAAGAAAATATTATCAAGAAGTTACATTGCTTTTATATTTTTATTTTTATATGCTCCTATAGCAATACTAATTTTTTTCTCTTTCAATAAAGCAAGAGGAAGAGGAGTATTCACTGGATTTACTTTGCATTGGTATAAAGAATTATTTTCTAATGATTTGATACTGCATTCGTTTTTTAATACAATAATAGTTGCCGCAGTATCTTCTATATTTGCTACTATACTTGGTACAATGGCTGCCATCGGAATAAATAGTTTCAATAAAAAAATGAAAAGTGCTGTTATGGGCATTACTTATATATCTATAATCAATCCTGAAATAGTGACTGGTATATCTTTAATGCTTTTATTCGTTATAATGAAACTTAAATTCGGATTTACTACTTTGATTTTAGCACATATAACTTTCAATGTACCTTATGTCATATTAAATGTACTTCCTAAATTAAGACAGCAGGATAATAGTTTATATGAGGCAGCATTGGATTTAGGATGCACTCCTTCAATGGCTTTTTGGAAAGTTGTTATACCTGATATACTTCCCGGAATACTTGCAGGTTTTCTAATGGCATTAACTTATTCATTAGATGATTTTGTTGTAAGCTATTTTACTACTGGTATTACTTCGCAGACTTTGCCTATCACTATATATTCTATGACTAGAAAGAGAGTAAGCCCAGAGATTAATGCTATATCTACTGTTATATTTATAGTTGTGCTTGTAAGTCTTGTTGTTATGAATTTAAAAGAGATTAAAAAAGAAAAATATTTGATGCAATTAAAAAGAAAAATAAATAAACATTAATAAAAAATTATTTATAAGGAGATTAAAAATGAAAAAGAAACTTTTTGCAGTTTTTATGTTAATTGCTATAGTAGCAAATGCACAAACTGTTAATTTAAGCAGATTTGATACTAACTATTATCATAAATACAAAGGACAAAATTTATCAGTTAATGTTTATAACTGGGGTGAGTATATATCAGATGGTTCAGACGGATCATTAGATGTAAACAAATTATTTGAAGAACTTACAGGAGTAAAGGTTAACTATTCAACTTTTGCTTCTAATGAAGAGATGTATGTAAAATTGAAAGTTGGCGGTATTCAGTATGATGTTATAATTCCTTCTGATTATATGATAGAAAGACTTATAAGAGAAAATTTAGTAAGAAAGCTAAATTTTAAAAACATACCTGCTCATACAAATATAGCTAAAAGATTTAAAAATCTACCTTTTGATCCTACAGGAGAATATTCTTTAGCTTATACTTGGGGAGTAACAGGAATAATTTATAATAGAAGTTTAGTATCTGAAAGTGAGGATATGATAGATTGGAAAATACTTTTTGATAAAAAATATCAAGGACAAATACTTATGTATTATAATCCTAGAGATGCTTTTGGAATAGCTCAGGCATATTTAGGATATTCTCTCAATACTACTAATGAGTCAGAACTTAGAGAATGTGCTAAACTTTTAAAAACTCAAAAGCCTTTAGTACAGTCTTATGTAATGGATGAGATGTATGATAAGATGGAAGCTGGAGAGGCTGCTATAGGTGTTTATTATGCGGGTGATTCTTTAACTATGATAGATAATAATCCTGACTTGAATTTTGTTATTCCTAAAAAAGGTGCTAATTTATTTGTAGATTCTATATGTATACCTGCTTCTTCAGGTTCTCCAGAATTAGGCGAGATGTATATCAATTTCTTATCTGAGCCTGAAATAGCTTTAGCTAATATAGAGTTTATAAATTATGCTTCTCCAAATGACGGAGCTATTGCTATAATGAGCAGCGAAACTAGAAATAATAAAATAATATATCCTGATGAAGAAACTTTAAATAATTGTGAAGTTTATATAACATTACCAGATGAAACTAATATCTTAATGGAAGATTTATGGAATGAAATACTTTCTAATGACAATACATATAAAGGATGGGTAATACCTGTTGCTTTGGGAGTTATAGTTTTACTTT
This sequence comes from uncultured Brachyspira sp., assembly GCA_949287565.1. GTDB lineage: Bacteria > Spirochaetota > Brachyspiria > Brachyspirales > Brachyspiraceae > Brachyspira. The sequence goes on along the minus strand of CASEHG010000007.1, from coordinate 3,273 downwards.
GTGTTGTTATTATAGTATTGAAAAAAATGAAAAGAAAAGAAAATTAATAAAATAGTATTTGCAGTTTTATATAAAAGCCTAGTATGTTTTTTTACATGCTAGGCTTTATTATTTATTAAATTATCTTGAAAAAGAGAATAATAGATATATAATTTTGAAATAATATTTTTAAGGAGAATGCGAATGTTTAAAAGATTGCATATTATTTTGTTATTATCTTTGATTCTCTTGTTTTTATATTCCTGTTCTAATTCTGCTGTAAAGAAAACAGGAAATACAGGCAATTTAACTATAATACATATGAATGATACTCATGGAAAAGATGAAGAAGAAAGAGTTGTTAATAAAGATGTTAATCCTCCAGAAACTAATTATATGTACGGAGCTGCTAGAAGAGCTTCATATATAAAACAGGTAAAAGCCACTAATGATAATGTATTAGTTCTTCATGCTGGAGATACTATTACAGGAAGTGTATATTCTACAGTGTTTCAGGGAAGAGATGAAGTTGATATTATGAATATGATAGGTGTTGATGCTGCTACTATAGGAAATCACTTTGTAGATTACGGACTTGATAATTTTACAGAAATAATAAAAGAGAGAAAATTTCCTACACTTTCTTTAAATATAAAAAATAAATCAGATAATAGTTATTATGCTGAACCATATATAGTTACAAATGTAAACGGACTTAATGTTGCTATAATAGGAATAACAACTACAGATTCTGTTTATAATCCTAAATATGTAGAAGGTTTAGTATTTGAAGAAGAAATTAAATCATTAAAAGATTTCTTAAAAACTACGCCTCTTAATACTACTAATGATGTTACAATATTATTAAGCCACTGCGGTTATGATAAAGATAAAGAAATTGCTCAGGCTATACCCAATACTTTTGATATCATAATAGGAGGACATAGCCATACAGAATTAGATAAAGCAGATGTTGTAAACGGCACACCTATAGTTCAAGCTGGTTATTATGGAAGATTCTTAGGAAATATTAATTTGAATGTAAATAACGGAGTAATGGATAAAAATAATTTAAACTATAAATTAGTTCCTATGGATCAGAATATTGAGCAGGACAAAGATATGTTAGCATTTATATCTGAGATGAAAGGTACAGTGGATAGAGAATTTAATGTTAGAATAGGAACTTTACCTATGGATTTAGCTCATGACGGAATAAGATCAAATTCTATGCCTATAGGAAATTTTGCATGCGACTTAGTAATAGATTCATATGATAATGTTGATATGGTGTTAATGAATTCAGGCGGGCTTAGAACACAATTAAAAAAGGGTAATATAACATTAGGAAATATACAAAACGAATTCTTCCCATTTGATAATGAAGTAGTATTAGTTACATTAACTGGAAAAGATGTTCTTGATATGCTAAAAATATCAGGTCAGAAAAGGGGTGCTGGTGCTTTCCTACAATTATCAAGAGGTATGGAAGTAAAATATAATGCTAATGGAGAATTATTATCTGCTGCTTTAGATGGAGAAGCTATTGATGAAAATAAAGATTATACTGTAGCTTTATCAAGTTTTGTATTCTTAGGAGGAGATGGATATCAGGATAGTGAAGGCAATGCTATAGGGCAAAAAGGAAAAAATATTGTTATGACAGGTAATGATATGAGGGATGCTATGATAGCAAAGATAAAAGAACTTAATAATATATCTGCTGATTATATTGATCAAAATCCAAGGGTAATATTTGAATAATAATAATTAAGATATAAATAAGAGTCTGGTTTTATTAAACTAGGCTCTTTTTTATATATAATAATATTCTTAAAAAATTTAATTTACACGCGGTGATTAGATTGTTAAAGATAAAGAAATTATATTACAGAATAATTTATAATCTAATTTTCATTTTAAACGCGTGCTTAGATAGTTAATAAATTTAAAAAGATAGGGTGGGGCATGTTATTTATGTGTTTGTGAAATAGAAATAATAAGTTAAAATAACTGATTATAATAATAAGGAAAAAGGGCGGGTATTCTAATAAAAGTAAAGAATATCAGCCCTTTGTTTTTATTTTATTATAAGAAACAACCTTCAAGTTTAGTATCGCCAAGTAAATGTTTTTCTATTGATGCTGCTATAGAAACAAAAGAATCTTTCACCCCTATATTAACATTTTTTTTCAAATTTTTTCCATAAGCAAGTATAGGTATATATTCTCTTGTATGATCGCTTCCCTTGTATGTAGGATCGCATCCATGATCTGCTGTTATAATGAACAAATCATCATCATTTAAATTTTCAATCATTTCAGGAATATATTTATCGAATTCTTCCAAAGCATTCTTATATCCTTTCGGATCTCTTCTATGTCCGTAAAGCATATCAAAATCAACTAAATTTGTAAATATTAATCCTTCATCAATTTCCTTAATAGCCTTAATAGTTTTTTCTATACCATCAAGATTGTTTTTATTAGTTTGTCTGTTTTCTGTGATTCCAACACCAGCAAATATATCGCTTGTTTTTCCTATGCCTACAACAGGAAGATTTTTATTTTTTAATCTGTCAAGCATAGTTTCACCGCTTGGAGGCACTGAATAATCATGTCTTCTTTCAGTTCTTTTATAATTTCCTTTAGTTCCTATATAAGGACGTGCTATAACTCTTGCTACAGGAGAATATTCATTACATATTTCAAGTGCTTTTTTGCATATAGTGTAAAGCTCATCTACAGGTATTATTTCTTCATGAGCTGCTATTTGAAGCACAGAATCTGCAGAAGTATAAACTATTAAAGAACCATTTTTTAATTGTTCATCAGCATAATCGTCTATAACTTCAGTACCTGAATAAGGCTTATTGCATACAACTTTTCTTCCTGAAAATTCTTCTATTTTTTTTAAAGTAATTTCAGGAAATCCATTAGGGTAAGTATTGAATGGCTTTTCAGATACTAATCCAGCTATTTCCCAATGTCCTGTAGTAGTGTCTTTGGCCTTAGAAGTTTCCATAGCCTTGCCATAATATCCTATTGTATCATTATTTTTTGAAACCCCTTCTATATCTATTATATTTCCAAGCCCTATTTTTTCCATATTAGGAAGGCTTATTCCTCCATTAGCTTTAGCCAAATGAGCAAGGGTATTAACTCCCTCATCTCCAAAAACAGCTGCATCAGGTAAAGCACCTACACCGCAGCTATCAACCACTATTAAAACGGCTTTCTTTTTATTCATATTTTATTATCCTATATTTATTTTTTATCTATAATATAAATATAA
>CASEHG010000006.1 GCA_949287565.1 uncultured Brachyspira sp. | reverse complement strand
TGCAAATATTTTAAATTTAAAAAAATATTTTTGACAAAATATAGTTGTTTAGTTATACACTGATTATACTAATAATTATATAACTAATTTTATAAATAAGTTTTGAAACAAGTCTAATAATTAAAATTGATGAAATAAAAAAGAATGATAACTAATTATTTTATAATCAATTATCATTCTTTTATTTTATTTAATTAAAATTATATTCCGAATCTTTTCATTATAACATCAATATTTCTTAGATAGTATGCATAGTCAAAACAGTCGTCAATTTCCTGAGAGCTTAAATATTTTGTAATGTCCTCATCTTTGTGAACATTCTCTCTAAAGTCTTCGTTATTGAGCCATCTTTTCATTGCATTCCTTTGCACCCATCTGTAAGCATTATCTCTGTCAATGCCTTTATTAACTAAACTTATTAAAATTCTTTGGCTAAAAATTAAACCGCCTGTCTTTTCAATATTTGCTTTCATAGCTTCAGGATAAATTAAAAGCTTATCTACTATATCAATGAATTTGTTAATAGCATAATCAACTGCAATTGTAGAATCTGGAAGTATAACTCTCTCTACTGATGAATGGCTTATATCTCTCTCATGCCAAAGTGTAATGTCTTCCATAGAAGCTAATGCATTACCTCTTACAATTCTAGCTAAACCTGATATTCTCTCACAAGTGATAGGATTTCTTTTATGAGGCATAGCAGATGAACCTTTTTGCTTTTCACTGAAATATTCTTCTGCTTCTCTTATATCTGTTCTTTGTAAGTTTCTAATCTCTGTAGCGAATTTCTCTAGTGAACTAGCAACTATTGCTAAAGTTGTAAGATACTGTGCATGTCTGTCTCTTTGTATTATTTGAGTAGAAACCTTATCAGCTTCTATGCCTAATTTTTTGCAAACTATTTCTTCTATTCTAGGGTCAATATTACTGTAAGTACCAACGGCACCTGAAAGCTTACCAACAGAAACCTGTTTTTTAGCTTCCTCTACCCTTTTTATATTTCTTTCATTCTCATCATACCATAAAATAAATTTTAAACCTAATGTCATAGGCTCAGCATGTATACCATGAGTACGTCCTATACAAGGAGTATATTTATGTTCTTTGGCTCTTCTTAATAATACTTCTGATAATCTTTTTAAATCATCTAATATAATTTCAGCAGATCTTTTCATCATAACAGCTAATGCAGTATCTTTTACATCACTTGAAGTTAAGCCTTTATGTATATATTGTCCGCCCTCGCCCACATTTTCCTGAACAGCAGTTACAAATGATATAATATCATGATTAGTTTCTTTTTCTATTTCAGCAATTCTTTCTACTGTGAAAGTTGCTTTTTCTTTAATATTCTTTACTGCCTCTGCAGGAATCTCTCCTATTTCAGCCATAGCCTCACAAGCAGCAATCTCAACATCAAGCATAACCTGAAACTCATTTTGCAAGCTCCAAAGTTCTCCCATCTCTTTTCTAGTATATCTCTTTATCATAGATTATTATCCTTAATATAAAATATTGAATTATTATAGATAGAATTATAAATTATTTCAATTATTTTTTAATAGTTGTAATTTATAAAAAAAGAATTAAAATTATTACATTAAAAATATATTTTTAATATACGGAGCAATTAAAAATGGAAATTTATGATTTAAGAAGCGACACCATCACAAAGCCAAGCGAAGAAATGCGCAAAGCAATATATAATGCAGAATGCGGCGATGATGTGTATATGGAAGATCCTATAGTAAATAAACTTCAGGAAATGGCAGCAGATATAACAGGAAAAGAAAAAGCAATATTCGTTTCAAGCGGTACTATGGGTAATTTAATACCTATGATGATATTAGGAAGAAAAACAAGACAGGTGCTTTTAGAAGAAGAATCACATATAATACATTATGAACTTGGCGGTGTTTCATCTTTGGCCGGAATAATACCATTACCTGTTAAAGCTGAAAGAGGAATATTAACTAAAGATATTATAAAAAATCATTTAAATGAACAGCCTTATTATATGTCATCTGTTAATATAGTGGAAGTAGAAAATACTCATAACAGACATGGCGGTTCTGTTTATCC
>CASEHG010000005.1 GCA_949287565.1 uncultured Brachyspira sp. | reverse complement strand
GCTTTCTATAAATTATTATATAGATTTGTATTATGCCGCTAATGATATTGATATTTTACTTAATGTTGGATTTTTACACACTATCATGTTCAAATATAGTAAATATATACAATTTTCTGATGATGCTGTTTCTGTTTTAAAAAAGATAGAAGATATTAATAATTCTAATAATTTACTATATAATCTTTTGGGATATGTTTACACTATAAGATATGGTTTAACTAAAAACGATGAAGATTTTTCTTCGGCTATGAATTATTATAATAAAGCCAAAGACTCAGACAATAATGTATATTATTTTATAGCATACCTTTATATATTATGCTATAAAAATACAAAAGATGAATTATATTTCAATGCCTCTTTGTCTGCATTTAATCATTTAGATACTGATGATATTGATATACTGAACTCTATTGCCTATCTGTATGAATGCAAATTTTCTATAACTAAAAACAAAGATGATTTTGATAATTCTTTCTTTTATTATAATAAAGCACTTGCCATAGATTGTGATTATCTTTATACATATATAAATAGATTTGAATTATACAGATTAGCATTTTGCTATTTTGATGATGTAAATTATTTTAAATTTGTTATCAATGATTATGAAACTTTATTAAATGACGGACAATTAAATAATGATAATACATTAAGCTATTATATGAATTATAATTTAGGATGTTTTTATCATTTTTTATACAGCAATAGTTTGGAAGATAATTTTTCATACTCTAATAACAATTTGAGAGAGGATTTTTTTAGTAAATCATTGTTCTTTTTCAGCCATTCAAATTCTTTTATTGCCATAAGTGATCTTTATAGACTCAAATATATTGAAGATCATAACAGCAATAAATATTTTAACTTATCTTTATCATATATAGAAAAACATTTTAATAGTTTTAGATACGATATAAAAAATTTATCGCAAAAAGCAATACTTTATTATGAAGCATACAAAATAGAAAAAGATATAAAATATTTTAATACTGCATTAGAAAATTTTAATTATGCTTTGGAAATAAATGAATATGATAAAACATTATATTATAATTTAGCACTTCTTCATCATTTACAATTGCTTGAAAGCAGTTTTGAAAATTATCAATTAGCTGAAAAAAATTATCTTAAAGCTATTGATATTGACAGTACATATTATATAGCAAGAGAGAATTTAGGTTTTTTATATAATAATCTTTACAGCAATTACAATGTTGAAGGAATATTTAATAATAGTTTATCCTGTTTTGAAACTGTACTATATGATAACAAAAAATCATTAATATCATTAGAAGGATTGGGAGATATATACAATTTAAAAATTCATAATAATGATTTTGATAAAGAAATTAAATATGAATATATAATGAAATGTTTAGAATACTATAATGAAGCTTTGAATCTTGGTGTAGGCATAGATACTATTTATAAAAAATTGAGCAGTATTTATTTTATACTATTTAGTGAATATGATGATAAAATTATAATTAATGATTATTTCGATAAGTATATAAATCTTCTAACAGAAAATAGAATACTTGCAAATAAATATTTATTTATTTTAAATAATGTTATGTATGATATTCATAAAAATAATAAATATCTTATAAAGGCTGGTAAATGTTTAAGCAGTTTGAATATAGATATATTTTCTATAAGATTATGTATAGATTTTTTTAAACATTTATTTGATATTACAAAAAGAGTAAAGTATGCTTTATTCTCATTATTTTATTTGGAATATATAATCAATATAGAAAAAAATAATATAGACTATTATTTTGATATGGGAATGCTGCATTATAAAATATTTTTAAAAACTAAAAATTATGAATATGCTGTAAACTCTTTTCATTGCTACAGCAGAGTTTTGGATATAAATCCTAAATACCCTAAATGCAATTATAATAGAGCATTAATATTAAAACATTTATTTGAAAAGACTTCAAAAATCTATTTTATAGAAAATGCTTTTGATAATCTAGTATGTTCTGTTAAACTTGGAAATATAGAAGCCTATTCATTGATGGGAGATATATATTTACTTTTATATAAAAAACAAAAACCAGATGAGGAATATTTAGACAGAGCAATATATAATTATAATATGTCTATAGAAAATAAATATTACGGTAAAAACAATTATGAAATTTATTTTAATTTAGGAATATGCTATTATTTTAAATATAAAAAACACAGAGAAGTAAATGAGTATTTCAATAATTCTTTAGACTATTATAAAAAAGCATTGAATATAAATAAAAGAAATGTAAAGATAAGAAGATTTATTAAGTATCTTCAAATAATAAAGAAACTTCCCCGTTCATCATAATCAGAAATTTTATATATACTGAAAATTTTTAAGTCTGTAATTTTTTTGTTTTTATTTTCCCACCGTACACCACAGGTGGCTTCCCTGTGGCAATACCATACCTACACTTACAGTGGACTTCGTCAGGTTACTCCCTTCAGTCGCAGGCACTTCCTTCGTCGCAAAAGAACTTAATTTTCGGCACGTCTGTGTGATTCGAATGGCTAGTCCCCGAAAATAATAACAATATAAAAGCTAAAATTTAAAAAATGTAGTTATTTAAGTATATAATAAATCAATTTGATTTAAATGAATTATAGGTATATAATAGTAAACATAATATATCGGTATTAATTTTATAAGGGGTAGTAATATGAATTTTAATTTTTATATGCCTAGTAAAGTAATATTTGGATGCGGTTCATTAGAAAAACTTCATAAACAAAAATTACCAGGTAAAAAAGCATTAATAGTTACAGGCGGTACATCTGTAAAAAAATACGGATATTTAAAAAGATTGGAAGAACAATTGGATAAAGCAAATATAAATTATTGTTTATTTGATAAAATACTTCCAAATCCTATTAAAGATCATGTAATGGAAGGTGCAGCTTTAGCAAAAAAAGAAAATTGTGATTTCGTTATAGGAATAGGCGGCGGAAGCAGTATGGACTCATCAAAATCTATTGCTATAATGGCTACAAATGAAGGCGATTATTGGGATTATATATTCGGCGGTACAGGTAAAGGAAAACCTATACCAAATGATCCTTTACCAATAGTTGCAATAACTACAACTGCAGGTACAGGAACAGAAGCAGATCCTTGGACTGTTATAACTAATGGAAATGAGAAAATAGGTTTCGGATATGAAAAAACTTACCCTTATCTTTCTATAGTAGATCCTGAACTTATGAAAACAGTTCCACCAAAACTTACAGCTTATCAAGGTTTCGATGCCCTATTCCACAGTACTGAAGGTTATATAAATAAAATTGCTAGTGAGATGAGCGACTTATTCGCTTTAAAGGCTATAGAGCTTATAGGCAAAAGTTTAGCTGATGCTGTTAAAGATGGAAACAATATGGAAGCTAGAGAGAATGTTGCTATGGCTAATACTTTATCAGGTATAGTAGAAAGTACTTCAAGCTGCACTTCTGAACATTCTATGGAGCATGCTATGAGTGCTTATTATCCTAAACTTGAACATGGTGCAGGACTTATCATTATCAGTAAAGAATATTATACAGTTATTGCTAATTCTCATGACTGCGATGAAAAAATGATAAATATGGCGAAAGCTTTAGGTAAAAAAGATGCTGATAAGGCTATGGATTTTGTTGATGCATTAGTAGAACTTCAAAAAGCATGCGGTGTTGATGATTTGAAGCTTTCAGATTATGGAATGAAAAAAGAGGATTTACCTGCTATAGCTAAAAATGCTAAATTTGCTATGGGCGGATTATTTGAATGCGATCCTCATAATTTTACAGATGAAGAAGTTTTAAGCGTATTAGAAAAATCTTATAGATAATTTAATATTTTAATTTTTGTAAAAATAAAGGCTATAGTATATTTTACTATAGCTTTTATTTTTGCAGTTTTTACTTACTCGTTTATAATTAATTTTAACTTACATATTGTTTATTATTAATTTTTGATAAATAAATTGTATTTTTAAAAAAAATTGTTAAATTTAGCAATTTATTTATCAAAAATTATAATTATTTGTTACTATATATAATAACATTTATTTTATTGTAAATAAATTTTTATTTTGGAGAATAATGATTTTATGAAGAAAATAAACAGTTTAGCATTTAGAATGCCTTTCGTTATATGTGTTATGGTTGTGGTTATAATAATAGCAATGCTTATATCCTCCATAAAAATAGGAAGTAAGGGAATAAGCGACAGCAAACTTGGGGGATTCAATATCACCATAGCAGGATATGCTTCTGTTTTAGATACTTGGTTTGGACTTGAAAGCTCCTTAGTAAATACTTATGCTGTAACACCTGTAGTCATTAGATATTTAGAAGGTTATCCGGATACTTCATTAGAATTATTATTAAAGAATTTCAAAAATAATAATCTTTATATAATCAATATCGGATTAGCTGATATGAACGGAAATATAATTGCTGATTCAGCATCATCTGCTCTTGTAGGAAGGAATCTAAAAGATTATATTCCAAATGCCTGGTCTCAAGAATCTGCTAATAAAGAAGAAATTATATTTGCTGATACTTTGATGCAGTCTGAAGTTACAGGTAAATGGGCTATGCCTGCTATAAAACTTGTTAAAGATAGTAATAATCAAAATGCCGGATATATATATGTTCTTTTTGATTGGTCAATACTTCATCAAACACATTTTTCTAATATAGATTTAGGAACTACAGGCGGACTCTTCATAACCAGTGAAAACCTTTACAATATAATGGATTCAAAATATGAAAATATAGCTAATATGAAAATTAATCCTATATATAAACAGGCATTCACTGGCGGCGGAAGCGGAATAATTACTTATGATGTAAACGGAGAGCAAAGAACAGCTGCTTATTATAAAATGAAAAGCAGACCTTGGATAATAGCACTTGCTATGATGGATTATGAAATATTTGCTCAGAATAAAAAATTGATAATAGCTACAATAATAATAGGAATCATATCAATAGTAGCACTTGCAATATTCGTAAGTTTATTTATTGGTACTATAACTAAGCCTCTTGAAATAGTGGTTGAAGAAGCTCAGGAAATAGAGAGAGGTGATTTAAGCAATATTAAGCAGCGTATAAAACCTAGAAAAGATGAGATAGGAGTTTTATCAAAATCTTTTGTTAGTATGAGAAGAAAACTTGCTGAAACTATTACAGAGGTTAATACCGCTTCTAATAATATCGTAAAAGCTGCACAAGAATTATCTCAAGGAAATACTGATTTATCAAGGAGAACAGAATCTCAGGCTGCAAGTCTTGAAGAAACTGCAAGCTCTATGGAAGAAATGGCTTCTACAATAAAATCATCTACAGATCATGCTGTTGCAGGAAATAATATGATGGTTGCTTCAAGAGAGGCGGTTGAAAACGCCGGTAAAATAATTGCTGAAACTACAACAAATATAGAAGAAGTATATGAGGCAAGTACAAAAATTAAAAACATTACTAAAATCATTGAAGATATAGCTTTTCAAACTAATATACTTGCTTTGAATGCCGCAGTAGAAGCAGCTAGAGCAGGAGATCAAGGTAAGGGGTTTGCTGTTGTTGCCTCTGAAGTTAGAAACTTAGCTCAGACTACTCAGTCATCTGTTAAAGATATCACTGTTTTAGTTGATAACACAAATGAAAAAATTAATAAAGCTACAGAAACAGCACGTCAGTCTCAGGATATATTTATAGACATTCAGCAGAAAATAGAAGATACTGCTAAAATAATGCAGGATATTAGTGCTACTGCTATGGAACAGCAAACTGGGGTAGATCAGGTTAACAGAGCTGTTGCTGAAATGGATACTGTAACTCAGCATAATGCTTCTTTGGTACAGGAAAGTGCAAATACTTCTGAATCACTACTTGCTCAGGCTCATGTTCTTAAAGATACTGTAAGTTTCTTTAAATTAAGTACTGATGATTTAAAGAAATCTAATATTTCAAAATTTCAAAAAGAAAATAAAAAAGAAGTTAATGAAATTAATGAAGTTAAAGAAAATAATAAAAAACAAAAAAATAAAACTCCTGAAATAAAAAAGACTGATTTTGATAAAAAAGCAGATTATAAAAAAGATTCTTATGAAGAAGATAAACCTAGTTCTAAAAAAGAATTAAAAGTTCCCCCTTCTGTAGAAAGAGCAAGAGCTATGGAATCTCAAAAGCAAGATAATACTACAGTAAGAAACGATGAATTCGGTGTTACATATTCTTCTACTTCAAATGGTATGACTGATGATGGTTTCGCTTCATTCTAAAATTATTTTCTAAATATTAAATTTAAAGCATCAGGTAAATAAATACTTGATGCTTTTTTATTTCTTAAATTCCCATATACCGCACGGAAAGTAAAACCAAAAATATAAATTTATTTCGATTTCAAATTATTCATTGAAATTAAATCTTAGTTAAACGTGCGTTGAATAGATTTTAAATCTAATAAAATCTAGGGCGGGCGTTAACATTTCTAATTCAGCATCAAAACAAATTAAAGTTATAATTTCAAAGTTAAGCAGAAAAAACAAAAGGGCGGGGTATGTAAATTAAGTTTTAAAATTTAATTACACTCGCCCACCCAAGTTTTATTTAAATTTATAGTTTACATACCGCACGATAAACAATATTTAAAATATATGTTTATTGAGAATTCTAATTTAAATAATAAATAAAAATCTATTCAGCGTGCGTTAAAGAAAATTTTTTAAATTATAGAATTAATAATGCTTATAATTCCTTATATTTTTTACTATTAGTATAAATATATGAGGAGTTTTTATTATGGCTTTTGATTTTAAACTGATAGTAAGAGATAAATATTCAGAAGAGATTTTTGATATTATAAATACAGTAGAAAGTATAAAGGCTGATGATATAAAAACAGATTATAAAGTAACTGACGGAAGCAGATCATACTCTATAAAAACAGGTATAGGAAATATTGCAAGCGGAAGAGCTTTTAATATAGGCATTCCCATTTATGAATATAAAAATGAATTAGGTTCTTGGGTAAGAATAGAAGAACAATATGCTAAATATACAAGCATGGTTTTATCAAGCAATGTTAAAAGATATTTTATAAGAACTATATTTGAAGATGAAATTTATGAAGCAGAATATATTATAAAATCTGTAGGAGGATATAATATAAAATATATAAATAATTTGGGTGTAATAGATATTTCACTTGAAGCATTGGATAAAGTTTTTTTAAGACAAAAAGAAGAAGAATATGAATTACCTATTACAGAAGAAAATAAACAGGATATAAATTATAAATCATTAAGTTTAGTTCCTGTGCCTGTTAATTTCAATTTGGAGTTTATAGTTGTAGGTGGAACATTGGAATTCTTATTTGCTAATAGACAGAACTTTGGAATACAATTTAATGCTGAACTAAGAAACGGAGTTTATAATATAGATTTTGATGGAGAGAAATTAAATGTAAATGGAGTTGCTTATAATTATAAAGGAGTTCAGCCTGAATTAAATGTTGGTAATAATATATTTTATTTAGAAAGTAATCAAACTTGTGTTAAGGCTTCCATAAGCTATAAAAGAGGAATATTAATATAAAAGGAATTTATATATGATTAAAAAAATGCCTTATCATTTTTTGAGAAATAAAATATATAAACTTCCCCCAGCTCCTTATATTAATTTTGAAGAGTTCGGTACTTACATAAAAATTAATGGAAACATATATTCAGAAAATGCTTATAATACTTATTCAAGTTATGAGTTTAAAGTTAATAAAAGAGGCGGTGATGTAAGCAAAGTAAGTTTTAGTACGCCTCTTAATTATTTTAATATAAATGATAAAGTTGAATATTATTTGAACGGTAAAAAAAGATTTGCAGGATATGTAGAAAGTATAGATAATGCCGGACTTAATTTAAACATCATTCCAATATGGGGAAAACTTCTTCATCAATATATACAAGGCAATTTAATATTAGAATCAACTAAAGGAGCATTGGATATAGTTTTATCTTTAAGAGAAAAAATTGAAGAGATGAATATAATATTCGATGAAAAAAATATCACTCTTAATAATGATAAACAAATAACAATGTCATTCAGCGGAAAAAATATTTCTGATATACTTGATGAGGTAGAAGAAAATTTATCTGATACTTGGTGCTGGGGAGTAGATTTTGAAGGATATTTTTATTTTAAAGAATTTTCTGACATACCGACTAAAAAATTGAATTGGCATAATAATGATTTTTCAGACAGCGAATATGAAGAGGATTCTGCCGATTTAGTAAGCCGTTATATCATAAAGATGAAAGATACTCTTACAGATGATGAAGGCAATGAAGAAGAAGTATACAGAACTCTTCCAAAAATAGTTGGTGCCGATAAACTATATCCTCAAATACCATTAGAAAAAGAGATTGGAATAAAAACTGATATATTTGAAATAGAATATAAATTAGAAAATTATGATTTAGCTTATAAGTATGCTTATCAATTTTTAACTAATCAGACAAAAAAAGAAATAGTTAAAATAAAAACTCTTAACAGCAAAAATTATGATTTAAATATTAATGAATGTATAGAATGCATATTAAAACCAACTAATAACTTTTATCAGATTATAGATTTTAATGATTTCACAGAAACAGAAAGCAGATTAAATGAAGTTTATTCATCGGATATAATAGACATTGATGCAGGTATAGAATATAGAAAATATCCTAATTATAAACAGCAGCAGTCAGTTATGCTTACAGATATAGACAAATACTATAAACAAATTTGCAATCAAAGTTATAACATTACAAAGATAGTTATATTCTTTTCTGATGGTATTCAAGATGAAGAAAAAAATAAAAATGTTTCAGCAGTATTTCAAATCGAAGACAAAGAACATTTTCAAAGAAAGTATTTTACTAATGGCTTTGGTGTATTCGATGTTAGAGGTTATAACAAAAGAAATATTATAATAACTTCAGAAAGAGGAAATATTTTATATGATAAATTCATTTGCTTTTTTGATATTGGTTCAAGGGTTGTTGATATGAATGTACGTACTATAGATTATAAATTTGAAAAGAATGCACTTAATATAGATTTAGAACTTGCAAAGATGAATATTAATCTTACTAATTATTTATATAATCAGGAAGAGCGAAGAAAAAATCTTGAAAGAATATTAAACAAAAGCGGTTTTTAATTATAGTTAGTTATAGGTAGTTAATTAAAAGAAAAGGTTTATAAATATGAATAACAATCTAAACAAAAATATTTCTGATACTAATAAAGAATTACAAAATATAGAAAATAGTATAAAAAAAATAAATTCATCATTTGAATCTTCTTTATTTTTTAATGATTCATCAAATAAATTTAATGACTTTACAATCTCAGCAGAGGAAGCAAATAAAGCAATAGATAATACATCATCATCTATAAACTCTCTCGATGAAAGCATTAAAAGTATTAATATAAAAAATTTTACTGACGGCATAAAAGATTCTATTTTAAGTGTATCAAGTATATATAAAGATTTAAGTGCAAGTTTTTCCGACTTTTTTCATTATGATTTGACTTCATATGATAATGCAATCGAAGAAGCTAAAAATAAACTTCAAGAGTTCGATGATTATCAAAGAGAATTAAAAGAAAATAAAAAATTAGAAGATGATGAAGATTATGAAAACTATTTAGCAAGACTCGATGAGGAATTAGAATTAGCCGTTGAAAATAAAGATGCTATGAGTGCCGAAGCTATACGAATAAAAAAAGAAGAGTTAAAGAAAAAACAGGATAAAGAAAAAGAAGATTTACAAAAAGAAAAAGAAATGAAAACACAAAGAGAATTATTAGAAAAAGAATTAGCACAAGCAGAGTACAATAAATCCTATGCGGAGTGGGATAATAATGTAAAACTTGCAGAGATGGAAAAATCTAAAGCAATAGCAGATGCAGTTTTAATACCTTCACTTGCTATAGCTCAATCAGCTTTGGGAGTTGCTGCTTCATTTGCACAAGGAGGTCCTGCAGGATTTGCAGCCGGACTCATAATATCAGCAACTGCAATATCATCAGCAATTTCTGCCGCTTCAGTTATAATGTCATCAGCAAATGCATTGGATGCAATAAAATCAAATCCTCCTCAAGCACCGCAATTTGCATTCGGTACAACAGGATACACTATTCCAGATGGAGGCTCTGCTATAGTTGGTGAAATGGGTGCTGAACTTATAAGCAATAAATCAGGAAGAATAACCGTTCAAAGTAATGCTCAACTTCAGGAACAAAATTTTTCTAAAGGCGATATTTGGAATGTTACTATAAATGTAGAACAGGCTTTAAATCCTGACGAGGTTTATAGGCTTATGAATAGCTACAAAGCAAGAAACAGTCAAATGTATTCAAGATAATTTTTATTAAATTAATTATATCAAAAATAATCTTTGACTATATTTATTAATTGCTCTTTTATAATATCAAAATCAGAGCTTAAATCTAATGTATTAACAGCAAAATATTTATCCTGTATTTTATATTCTTTGTTAATGTTGTCATAGCATAAAGGATAAAGTAAAATACCTTTTATAGTTTTAAATTTTTTATTAACATTACTCATATAAGAAAACATTTGATATAAATGCGAACTTCTTATTGAAATTTTATCATTATTTTTTATTAATATATTTTTATAAAATTTTGTATCTATTATTAAACATTTTTCTTTATTATAAATCATAGTATCAGTTTTCATTATAGGTATATATTCATTATTATTTATCTGCCAGTTAATAGATTTATTTTTTACTTTTATATTTTTATTATTTCTAAAATGCATCTTATAAAAGTTTAAAACAAATTTCTCATAAAGTATATGCATTCTTTTTTCTTCATTAAAATCAATAAAGAAATACTCATCACTATTTTTATTAACTATTAAATGTTTATGTATGAATTTGCAAATATTAATTATAATTTTGTAATGCATGTTATTTCTATTGTACTTTAATAATTTGAAAGTGCTGTTATTAACATTTATATTTTTTATTTTTATAAAGTAATGATTTAATCTTATTAGCTTCTCAAGAATATCATTATCTATATTTTTATAATTTATAAGTTTGTTTAAAGTGGATTTTATTATTTGGTTAAAAAGTATATCATTAGAGAGAATATTATAACTGCATACTAATTTTTTATAATTGATAGTATTTCTTTTTATAGATTTAGAAAAGTTAATTTTTCCTTTTAATACAGATAAATCTTCTTCTAAAGTTATATATCCTTTATAAAAACCTCTTTTAATTAATTTATCTAAAAACATATTGAGAATATAAGCCATAACATTATAAATATTATCAAACTTTTCATCTCCGAAAATTTCTTTTCTATTATTATCTTCATCAATGATATTCCAAATATTCCAAGCATAAGAAAGCATGTAGTATATATTTTTAATAGGTATTTTTATATTGTTATTCATTTATCAAAAAGTAATTTTTTATTTGCAGGGCTTTGCCCCGCACCCCACTTCTTTTGCGACTGTAGGGAGTGCCTGTGGTATTGCCACAGGCGAAGCCCGCCTACGGCGAGAAGCAAAAAGGCTATATTTTAGCTTAAACTTGATAATTTATATTAATATATCTCCAATAACCTCTTTATTTCCTTTTCTGCTTTCTCATCATTATCAAACCAGTACTCTCTTAATGTAGGAGCGATCTCATATTCTATAATATTTTTGTATTCCTCATCATCTAATTTATCGCAAAAATAACTATGTCCTATAGTGTAGCCTTTGCCGAGAGTTCTGTCTTTTTTTATAATATTATTCAAATCAGTAAATCTTTTAATTATTTTATCTATAAGATTATCATTTACATTTTGATTTTTTAAATAGTTTTTAAATTTTTCATTTTCAAAAGCAGGCTCAATATCTATAAAACAAAATCTTCTTCGCAATGCATAATCAATAACTGCAATACTTCTGTCTGCAGTGTTCATCATACCAATAATATATAAATTATTAGGCACTGTAAAACTTTCATTATTGTAAGAGAGTATAATTTCTGCATCTCTGTTATCCGATTCTATAAGCATTAAAAGTTCACCGAAAATTTTAGAAATGTTTCCGCGGTTAATCTCATCTATTATAAAGAAATAATCATTATCCATATCTGATGCAGCTTTCTGACAAAAATCATAAAACACACCGTTTTTTAATTCAAAGTTTTTATCATTAGGTTTGTATCCAATAATAAAATCTTCATAAGAATAACTTTCATGAAACTGAACCATTTTTATTTTATCATCATCAGCTTCGCCTATAATCGAATAAGCAAGTTTTTTAGCCATAAAAGTTTTTCCCACTCCTGGTGAGCCTTGAAAAATAATATTCTTCTTTCTATTTAATAAATTGCAAATAGTATCGTATTTTTCTTTAGATATAAAAACTTCATTAAGAAAATCATTTTTTGTGTAGGAATTATCCGATTTATCATTAGTTTGTATAATTTCTTCTTCGTCTGTTTTGTCATCTTCAAATAAATCATCAAAAGATATATCAAGTTTATTTTTTTCTACTATTTTTTTACATGTATACACTAAATTTTCAGATTTATCTTTATTAAATGGATAATGATATTTTATATATTCTCTTGTTGAAATTAAAGCTTTTTCTAATTCTTCAATTCCATATTTTGTACCTATTTTTTCAATAATAAATTTTAGTACATTTAATTTAAAACTTCTTTTATATCCTCTACCTTCTCTCATACATCTATATATTCCATAAAGAAAATTAAATGAACTATATTTGTATATTCCTTTAACATCTATTTTCAAACATTCATTGATACCTTCTATTCTTTTTATTTCTCTTTTATATATTTTTTCCATTACATCATATATTAATTCTAACTGTTCATTACTTAATTCTTCTTTCATTTTTTACTCCGAATAAATAATAAATATTTTACTATAGTTATTTTACAATTAAAAATTATAGTACAAAATCATCTTAAAGGGGCTTCTGATATGCTCACCTTTATATCATCCAATTT
>CASEHG010000004.1 GCA_949287565.1 uncultured Brachyspira sp. | reverse complement strand
GGAGTAGTGGCAAGCACTTTAATGATATCGCTTGATCCTGAAACTTTTTTTGACTTATTTTTTAAATATATAAATACAAGATATATACCAACCAAAGTAACTATAAAACCAATTATAGCTCTTATAAACATCCAACCATTACTTACTTCGGCTCTGTCCTGAATATTTCTTATATCTTGTAATATAGCAGGTTCATTTGCATTGTTGGTATTATTTATAGGGGCATTAAAAAAATTAGTTTCTGGTGCATTATTTGTATTTTCTTCTGTTACTGCAGCTGCATTGTTAGTATTATTTAGATTAGTATCATTTGTGTTTTCTTGAGTAAGTGCTATGCTGAAAATAATTAAGAATATGACAGAAATTTTTTTAATCATATATAAACCGATGCGGAGAGAGCGGGATTCGAACCCGCGGTAGGGGTTGCCTACGACAGTTTAGCAAACTGCTCCCTTCGGCCTCTCGGGCATCTCTCCATAACTATATATTTTTCTCAATAGTTGTATTATGATAACATAAATAAGATTTTTAGTCAAGTTTATATTTGATTAAAGTGCTTTTTTTATTAAATAATATAATGTATGTAATTTTGACAAATGCTATAT
Organism: uncultured Brachyspira sp.; assembly: GCA_949287565.1. Lineage (GTDB taxonomy): Bacteria > Spirochaetota > Brachyspiria > Brachyspirales > Brachyspiraceae > Brachyspira. The sequence continues at coordinate 3,141 of CASEHG010000004.1, read as the reverse complement.
TTTTTATTATAATATAAAATCAAGGGGCGGCATTATGATTAAAGAATTATCTGCATATTTAGAAAGTATAAAAGATATTACCACTGAAGATAAAGAGCATACTTACAGGGGTGCTTTAGAAATTTTATTAAATAATGTAAAAAATAATCTTAATTTTAGTAAAGTAAATATAAAGCATGAACCTAATAATGATAAAGAGGGCAGAGGAGCACCTGATTTTTTAATCACTATTGATTCTCTTGTTTTGGGGTATATAGAAAATAAAAGAGTGAATGCTAATCTTGATGAAATTATTAAAAGTGATCAGATAAAAAAATATTTACTTTTAAGTGATAATATTATACTTACTGATTATTTGAGATTTATATTAATTGATGAAAATTGTAATATTATTGATGAAGTGAGAATATGCGAATTAAGCGAGATTAAAAATTATAAAAAAATTAAACTAGATGATGCTGGCACAAAGCTTTTAGATATATTTAAAATATTTTTCTCAAGAGAACCTAAACCTATAAATACAGCTTTAGAGTTTGCTGATGCTTTAGCTATGCGTACTAGAATATTGAGAGATGATTTATATGAACTTGAAAATAATAATCAGATAGAACGTTTATATCATATATTTAAAACTACAATTTATTCGCAGATAGATTTTGCCGACTTTTGCGATAACTTTGCCCAGACTCTTACTTATAGTTTATTCTTAGCCAGACTTAATACAAATGAAAAAATAGATTTATATAATGTAACTAAGTTTATACCGAAATCTTTTCCATTAATAAGAGCAATGAGTAAATTTCTTCAAGATTTGGAAGAATTAAATACTAATGATTTAAAAACTATAGAATGGCTTTTGAATGAAATAATAAATATTACCAATCATATAAATATTGTTTCTATTGTAGAAGAATTAAATAAATATGATAATACAGCAGTGCAGAAAGACCCTTATATGCATTTTTATGAAACTTTTTTGTATAAATATAATCCAGAGCTTAGAGAATTAAGAGGCGTTTATTATACTCCTCAAAGTGTTGTTAATTTTATTATTGATTCTATAGATATAGTTTTAAAAGATTATTTTCATAAAAATAAAGGCTTAGGCGATGCATTAGAAAAAGATACTAACATAACACTTTTAGACTTTGCAACTGGTACAGGCACATTTTTGCTTGATTCTTTTAGAAAGGCTTTATCTTATTATCAAAAAAACTCTGTTAAATATAACCCTAAAGAATTAATTAATAAATTTTACGGCTTTGAGTTTATGATAGCCCCATATACAATAGCACATCTTAAAATATCTCAAACACTTAAAGAAGAATTTGATTATAGTTTACAAGATGATGAAAGATTAAATATATTTTTAACTAATACATTAGAAAATATACATTTAGATGAAGGCAAAGAAAAAAATAATATATTTGAAGAACTTAATGAAGAGATGAATCTTGCACAAAAAACAAAAGAAAAAGAGATTCTCATAATAACAGGCAATCCGCCATATAGCGGAGCAAGCGCCAATAAAGGCATATTTGAGGAAGAAGTAAGAAAAGAATATAAAGACGGTTTAGAGTCTTCTCCTTTAGCTATAACAAGAAATGGCAAAATAGAAAAAGAAAAAAATCCTAAATGGCTTCTTGATGATTATGTGAAGTTTATAAGATTTGCACAGCAAAAAATAGATAATCAGAACGGAGGAGGAATATTTGGTTTTATTTCCAATAATTCATTTTTGGATAATCCTACTTTTAGAGGTATGCGTTACAGTTTATTAAAAAGTTTTGATGAAATATATATTGTAAATTTGCATGGAGATACAAGAAAAAAAGAAGTATGTCCAGACAGCAGCAAAGATGAAAATGTATTTGACATAATGCAGGGGGTGAGCATAAATATATTTGTAAAGCATAGTCAAAAAATAAAAGATAAAAAACTTGAAGATAGAAAATTAAATCCTTCATATTATAAATATGGCGGTGATTATGCTAATGTATACTATTATGATTTGTATGGTAAAAGAGAATATAAATATGATTTTCTTCTTGATAAGAACATCAAAAGTATAGAATGGAAAGAATTAAATTATAAAGAGCCTTTCTTTTTATTTGTAAAACAAGATGAAAATTTACGAGAAGAATATGATAAATTTTATAGTATAAAAGATATTTTTAGAATTTATAATGTTGGTATAGTAACATCAAAAGATTCTGTGTTAATAGGTTTGAGTGAAGATAAATTGAAAGAACAAGTTAAAAATTATTATAATGAATTTGATAATTCTTTTGTAGAAATTATTAATTATCGTCCTTTTGATAAAAGGTTTGTTTATTATGATACGGATAAAATAGAAAGGGCAAGAAAAGATATTATGGAACATTTTTTAAAAGATGATAATAATATAGGAGTCATATGTGATAGAGGTACAAAATTAAAAGAAATATCAAATATTTTTATTTCTAATAATTTAATTGATTTACATCTTGTAGGTTCTGGAAGTTATATTTTTCCTCTATATTTATACAATGCTCCTAGTGCTAAAAAAGCTATTCAGGCTGAAAATTATAATGTTGGAGATTTATTTGAGCAGTATGAAGAAAATCCATTTGAAAATTCAGACAAGATAGAAAATTTTACTGTTAATTTTAGAAATTTCATTGATAAAAAATATAGCTCCCATTTCCCGCCTGAAGATGTATTAGGATATATTTATGCTGTGCTGTTTCATAAAACTTACAGAACTAAATATATAGGCTTTCTAAAAATTGATTTCCCTAAAATTCCTTTTACTGATTCCAAAGATATATTTATAAAATTAAGTGAGTTAGGTACTCAATTATACAATCTTCATCTAATGAAAGATAATAATTTAAATAATGATGTGGGTGAGGGGTTATATAAAGATGATAAGAATAACAAAATAGAAAAGCCTATTTATAATGAAAAAGAAAAAAGATTATTTATTAATAAAAGTCTATATTTTGATAATGTATCAAAAGAAGTTTGGCTCTATAAAATCGGAGGATATCAGGTATTAGATAAATATTTAAAATCTCATAAGGGTGAAGATATTGATTACTCTTATTTTCAGAAGATTATACAGATTTTAGATAAATCATTGAATTTAGAAAATGAAAT
>CASEHG010000003.1 GCA_949287565.1 uncultured Brachyspira sp. | reverse complement strand
TTTCTGTTATTTCTCTCCTAATGATAAGATTTATACTAATATACATTCTAATCCTATAAGCTTAACAATATCAGGAAATAAAATTAATAATAATTCATTTGTTAATAATGACGGTGAAGAAATAAATACTATATCTATAAGAAATACTAATCTTAGAGAAGATAAAAATTTCAAAGTATTAAGCATTAATATAATTTATATTTATATATTAATATTGATAATTGCTTCTTTGATTATTTATAATGCTAAAAGATTTAGTAATATAAAATTTTCATTTGCTAAAAAAAATAATAAAGACAATAGTATAGATGATATTTTAAATTATTATAATTCTAATAATAGGAAAGATTATTGTAAATCTGTAGAAAATCTTTTACTTACTGCTATAAAAAATAAATTTAATATACAAGACGATAATGTTTTGTATGATAAATTAAAAGATTATATTGATTATGAAAAAGCTAATGAAATAAAAAATATAATTGATAAATGTAATTTTGAATTGTATTCAGGAAAATCATCAGGAAATGAAGATTATCATACAAAATCTATAGAATTAGTAAAATATATAAAAGAATTAAAAATTAAAAAGTAATTTTATATGATAGGTTATATATTGATATGAAAAAATTAATTATAGTATTACTTTTGTTTCAATCATATTATTTATGCAGTGCAGCTGATTTGGATAAATTAAATAATTTATTTGAATCTGCTAATAAACTTTATAATGACGGCAAATATTTAGAGGCTAATTATTTGTATAAAGATATTGCGGCATCTAATTTTGTTTCAAAAGATTTGTATTATAATTTAGCTTCATCTTATGCTGCTATTGGAAGCAATGGATATGCAGTTCTTTATTATGAAAAGGCTTTGAATATATCTCCTTTTGATAAGGAAACAAAAGTGATGATAAATTCATTAACAGGCAATAATGATTATGATTCTCAGCTTATAATTATAATGTATGGATTTTTAATTCTGTTTTTGATATTTTTTACTTTAATGGTAATAATGTTTATAAAGAGTAAAAAAATAAATAAATTTTTATTAATGCTTTCAATAGTTCTTTTAATACCTACTGCAATATTAAATAATAATATAAATTCTGATTATGTAATAACAATAGATAATGCCAATCTATACAGCGGAAGCAGTACAAAGTCATCTATAGTTTCACAAATATCTGAAGGCGAGAAATTGAAAGTGCTTGAAGAATATACTAATTGGTATTATGTTAAAGGTAATTTCAAAGGCTGGATAAGTAAAAGTTCTGCTGAAAAAATATAATATACCTAAACAACTATATTTTGTCAAAAATAAATTTATATTTTTGTTTTTATATCTGGGGCTTTGCCCCCGCGGTGCGTGCCTACGGCAATCCCACTTCTTTTGTTGCCACAGGCTAAGCCCGCCTACGGCGAAAGGCTATATTTGAACTTAAATGTAATAAATTATTTTACATGTAAAACAATTTTAGTATTATTTAGTACTAATTTTATACTTGCACTTTTTGGTTCTTTGACGAAGTCCGCCTGTGGCGTGCGGCGGGAAAAAGAACAACAAAAAATTGACAAACTTAAAAATTTTCATTAATAATAAAATTTAAAATGTTTTCTTATTTGTAATTTTTATTAAATTCAATATGATATAGTTATATTATATAAAGAATAAAAGGAGAGTAGTATGCAAAAAATAGCGGTTGGAATGAGTGCAGGAGTTGATTCTACTACTACAGCAAAACTTTTAAAAGAACAAGGTAATGATGTATTTGGCGTTACTATGCTTTTATGGAATGGAGATGAAAGAGCACCTTTAAGCGGTTCTTGTTATAGTCCTTATCAAAAAAATATTGTAGAGGAATGCGAAAAATATGCAAAGGCAATAGGTATAGATTATTATGCATTTGATGTAAGCGAGATGTTTCAGAAAAAAGTTATAGATTATGTTACTGAATCTTATAAAAAAGGATTCACTCCAAACCCTTGTATAATGTGTAATAGCCAGATTAAATTTATGGCTTTATTTGAGGCTATAGAAAAACAAGGTTTAGAATTTGATAAATTTGCTACAGGACATTATGCCGGTGTAAAATACGATGAAAAAACTAAAAGATATCTTCTTTTAAGAGGAAAAAATTTAATAAAAGATCAGTCATATTTTTTGTATAGACTCACTCAAGATCAATTATCTAAAATAATGTTTCCGATGCATGAAAATACAAAAGAAGATACAAGAAACATTGCAAGAGAATACAATTTAGATGTTGCAGAAAAGAGTGAGAGTCAGGATTTTTTTGCAGGCGAGTATCATAGATTATTTGACGAAGATAAAGAAGGCAGCATAATAAATATAGATACTAATGAAATATTAGGACATCATAAAGGAATATGGCATTATACGGTAGGGCAGAGAAAAGGTTTGGGTATAGCTTATAAAGAACCTCTATTTATAGTATCATTAGACAGCGAAACAAATACAGTTTATGTTGGAAATAAAAATCATACATTTGTTAATGAAGTAAAAATATATGATGTTAATTGGATAGTAGAACCTAAGCAAAAAGAATTTGAAGCATTAGTAAAAACAAGAAGTGCACATAAAGGTACTATGGCTACTGTTATTCCGATAGATGAAAATACTATTAATATAAAATTTCATGAACCTACAGGTATTATAGCCAAAGGACAATCATGTGTATGTTATGATAATGATATAACTCTATGCGGAGGCATTGTTTATTGATTTACATTTATAGAATTTGATTGTTTTTAATATAGAAGATTTTTTATAAATAGTGAAAATAATTAAGGAAAATATATATGAATAAATTATATATAATTATTTTTAGCTTTGTATTGCTAGTATCATGTTCTAATGCTGGTAAAATAAATTGGGAAAGTGATTTTGATGT
>CASEHG010000002.1 GCA_949287565.1 uncultured Brachyspira sp. | reverse complement strand
TATGATGGCTTTGGCTACAGATGCTATAAAATCTAAAGTAAAAAGAAAAGAAATGAATTATGAAGTTGTAGAAAATAAAGAAATTGTTTGTCCTAATAATAAATGCGTTACACATTTTGAAGAAACAAAAAATAGAGTTGTGAAAAAAGGTTATGGTGATTTCTGCTATTACTGTAACAGAGAAATAGGAAAATAAATCATTTAGGTAAATTATGATAATCAAAAATGCTAAAATCCCAAATAATGAAAAAATAGTATCTATAATAATAGAAAATGAAAAAATAAAAAATATAGATTTTGATAATAATTTTGAAAAATATTTATCTGATAATAAAACAGATGATATATTAGATGCTAATTACAATTATGTGCTTGCAGGAATAATAGACCCTCATACACATATGAGAGATCCCGGACTTACTCATAAAGAGGATTTTAATTCCGGAAGCAAAGCCTGTGCAAGAGGAGGTGTTACAGTATTTTTGGATATGCCTAATACTGTACCAAACACTATTTCAAAAGAAAATCTAATCTCAAAAAAATCTATGATGATTGGAAAATCTTATGTAGATTACGGCTTTCATTTCGGAGGAAGCAAAGCAGATAACAGCGATGATATAAAAAATATTATCAATGATGCAGCATCTACAAAAATTTTCTTTAATGCTTCTACAGGAAATATGCTTGTAGAAGATGATAAAATATTAGAAAAATTATTTGAAGTTTCAAAAATAGTTACTGTTCATGCCGAAGATAAAATGGTTGATAAGGCAATAAAAATAGCTAAAAATACTAATACTCCATTATATTTATGCCATTTATCACTTGAAAGCGAAATTGATTCACTAAGAAAAGCAAAAGACTCCGGAATGATAATTTACGGAGAAGCTACTCCTCATCATTTATTTTTGAATACTGAAGATGTAAATAAAAATGATAGAAATAAAATGCTCCTTAGAATGAAGCCTGAATTAAGAGAAAAATCCGACAATAAAGCATTATGGGATGCAATATTAGATGGTACTATAGATACTATAGGCACAGATCATGCTCCTCATTTGATAAGCGAGAAATTAGAAAAACTCACATTCGGGGTACCTTCTGTTGAACATTCTCTTGAGTTGATGCTCAAAAAAGTTAATGACAATACTATAGATTTAAAATTACTTACAAAAATTATGAGTGAAAAATCTGCTGAAATTTTCTCTATGAAGGATAAAGGCTTATTAAAAGAAAATTATGATGCCGATTTAGTAATAATAGATTTAAATGACCATTCAGAAATAGAAGAAAAAGATATAATCACTAAAGCAGGCTGGTCTCCTTATATAGGTTTTAAAAGAGGCGGAAAAGTTTTAACTACAATAGTACGCGGAAATATAGTATATAATAATGGCAAATTTACTGACAATTTTATAGGAAAAGAGATAACTTATAGTAATTGAAACCAACTAGTAACTTTAGTAACTAGTTTATTATAGACGAAAGCAAGTATAACAATAATAATAATTTGTTATTGATTTTAATTTTTATACATTATAATATTTA
>CASEHG010000001.1 GCA_949287565.1 uncultured Brachyspira sp. | reverse complement strand
TTTATATATAAAATAAAAAAGGAGAAAAAGATTATGCCAGTTGCGCCTTCGTTTCAAAATATGACATTTCTTACTGAGCCTTATTTAGTAGGAAATAAACTCTATATTAAAGTTAGAAATGAAAAAACTGGCAATGAAAAACAAGTTAGATTTTATTCTGAAAAAGAATATAATAAATTATACCCAAATAAAAATATAGTTGTAAGCAATAGTCATAATTATGGATCTCAAAAAAAATGCTTGGGATTTGAGAATGGCCCAATTACTTTTTTCGTTGGAGATATAGTAAAAAACGAATCTTTTTTTGACCAATGGACTGATGCACGTTATCATGTTTTATGGGGATGGTATGTAATAAATGGAATTGATATTTCAAATATTACATTGCCAAAAAATGTTTATCCAGTTGAATTAAACTGGCAATCTGTTGGTGATGAAAATGGATATTTAAAATCTAAAGAAGAAATTCAAAAGACAATTCGAAAAATTGCTAAAATTGTAAAAGAATCTTTATAATGGAGTTTAAATATATGTGGGAAAATGGAGAAATGCTTTTTGCTATGGAATGTTTTGGAGATATCCCTACTCGACAGGGAAAAATTAATAAGTTTATTATCTTGTTAAGAGATAATCCTGATACATCCATGGAAAAAATAGCTAATTATTGCGGTTTTAGCATGTTTGATCTTACAATGGATGAAATAAGTTTTATAAGGAAGGAATTGAATATGTAATTTATGATAAAGCGAAGAATGTACTTAACTGAATGGAATCAGTATTTAGATGCTTTTAAATTACTTGTAGTCAATAAAGTATATTCACCAATAGAATATAGCATCTGGAAAAGTATCTATAATTTAAAATATTATGATTTAGTTGAAGTTTTTTATGACAAAGAATTTTCAACTATTACAATAACGTTTTATCCATTCGATTTGCAAAAAAATAAAAATAAAAAAATTTTTAACTTTAATAAAGAGGATGGTTCTTTAGGTACTTTTTTATATACTGAACTAAGCTTAGATTTTCTTTCGACAAACGAAAATAATAGTAATATTGATGATAATAAAAAAATCCTTAATAATAAGGAATATAATTATGACAAAATTTTAAACATCAAAGAAGATTGGATAAATCCAGTTCTTAAAGAGAATAATATTGATTGGAGTTATACTCCTACAATAACTTCAAGTGATTTTATCGAATCTAATATGACTACTACTACATCTTCATTGATAGTACCTAATAATGTCAGTACTGGAGAAAAGTTAAGTTTATCTAGTTGTATTAGCACTTCAATAGATGAATTAACAACAGAAGTAAATGATTGTAAAAAAGAAATAGAAAAATTAAAACAGGGAAGGAATAATAATATGAATATGTTTGGTAATTTTGATTTCGGTAAGGTTAATGGCGACAATGTTAGAATGTCTATGTATGGTATCGCTGTAAAGAATTCTGCCGGTACATGGGTATCTTATAATTCTAATAATGGCGAAATTGTAGACGTAGATATTATGAACTTTAATGGTTCTAATTTTATGTATAAGGTACCTGTTGCTCTTAATCAGGTTAAAGTTGGAGATGTTATTATCCACAATAGAAAGCCTATGTTTATTGTCAACATTGATAATAATAAATTTACTGCGGTTGACGTAATGGCAGGCGAAGAAAAGGTTGTTCTTCCTACTAAGAATATGTTTGGCTTCAATTTCATTACTAAGGTAATTTCTTTTATGGATTTTAATAATGAAAATAAGCCTAGTGAGAATAATCCTTTTGGTAATGCGTGGATGTTCATGCTGAATTCTGATGAGAATATGTCAACTGAGGATATGCTGGCTTTGATGATGATGACATCGTCTAATGGAAATTTCAATTTTATGAATAACCCTATGCTTATGATGCTTTTTGCTTCAGAGAATAATAATGAGGCTGACGGCGCAAATAAAATGAAAGTAAATCCTTACATTTTGGCAATGATGTCAATGGCTAATAATAATAACGGTTCAAATAATTAATCTAAAAATAAGACCTCTTAATACTTAATTAAGAGGTCTTATTGATTTTTAATTAAAATTATTATATAATAATATATAATAATTAAAATAAAAAAATGAAAGGCTTTTTTATGGATTTATTTAGTTTTTTACCTGAAAATGAAATTAATTTAATAGAATAGTATATTGATAGATATGCTCGCACATATGATTATAGTTTTGATAGACGTGCGCATATAGATACTATTTTAAAAGAGTGGAGTGAACAAAAAAGTAGGATTTTTCAATTGTTTAATAATAATTTTATTATTAAACAAAAAGTGTCTTTCCAAAAAGATAAAGATGAATTAATTTCAGATTTGCTTGGTAGTGAAATAAATAGAGTATTTAGAAGAGAATTAAAACAAGCAGTTTGTCATTCTTCAAGTTATTACGATATTTTATTTTTGTTTGATGAAAATTTTCTTATTAATAATAAATATATGGGGAGTTCTTTCTCAGTTGAAATGCCAGATGGGACTTTATTAAAAGTTAATAAAGGATGTAAAATAAGTAAAGTTCTAGGTAAAATCGCGAAAGGATTTAACGTAAAATATTATGAGGAATGGCGAATTGCAATTTCGCAAATTTTAAATCAAAAACAATTATCAGGAACTCTATGTTTATCTATTCATCCTCTTGATTATATAACTATGAGTGATAATGATTGTAATTGGGATAGTTGTATGAATTGGAGAGATGTGGGGGATTACAGACGAGGAACTATTGAAATGATGAATAGCCCCAGTGTAATAGTTGCTTATTTGGAATCTTCATCCCCTTTTTATCCGTTAAATGATGAACGTACTTGGAGTAATAAAAAATGGAGAAAATTATTTATTGCAACTGATGATTTTATTACAGGAATAAAAGGTTATCCTTATGAAAATGATGATTTAACAATTACAACAATTAGTATATTAAAAGATCTAGCTGAAAAGAATTGGGGCGTTTCATATTGGGAAAATTGGATCCGGTATCCTTATGATGAATTTTTCCAATTACCTAATGATAAAAATATTAAAATTGTTTTTTATACAGATGCAATGTATAATGATTTTAATAACTATCATTACGGATATTTTTCTAAAAAACTAGATGACAATATTTTTTATAATTTCTCAGGAGCTAGTGTTTGTTTGTCTTGTGGAGCAATAGATGCTAGTTATGAAGAAAACTATGATTTAGTTTGCTCAAATTGTTGTCCATCATATACTTGTGAAAGTTGCGGCGAGCGAGTAGGTAGAGAAAATCTAATAGATATTGATGACACATTAATTTGTCAAGATTGCTATAATGAATTTGTAGCTACGGATGCAATAACTGGACAAGAGCATCTAATTGATAATTTAGATAAAATTTTTATAATTGATTCCAAAGGCTATTCAGATAAATATATTTTTATAGATATGGTTCACCCACTATTCAAATCATTTGATATTTCATCTAAAATAAAAAGAAAAGAAGAAGATTGGTCATATACATTATATTGGTATGAAGATGATATTCCAGAAAAAGAAAAATTTATATATGATTGTGCCAATTTTCTTTTTAGACAGGAAAAAATTATTTAATAAAAATAGACTTTATAAAAAAAATATAGTATTATAAAAAAAAAGAAAGGAATATAAATATATAATTATGGAAAAGATTACAAAGAGAGAACATTTTCAAAATATTATCGATATGATGGATGGCGCAGAAAATAAATATACCCCTGAACAAGTAATTGAATTCTGTCTTGGTGAAATTGCACATCTTGATAAGAGAGCTGAAAAGGCTAGAGAGAATGCCGCGAAGAAGAAGGCTGAAGGTGATGATCTTACTCAAGTAATTTTAGCATCTTTGTCTTGTGAAGAATTTAAAACGATTAATGATATCGTAGAAACTATTAATGATGAATCTGTTACCCCGAATAAAATTACTTATAGACTTGGGCAACTTTTCAAGAATGATTTGATTGAAAAAACTGAAATTAATATCGCTGGTAAAGATGGTCAAAAGGCTAGAAAAGTAAAGGCCTATCGTAGACTAGGAGAATAATTTCTCCTAGTCTTTTTTAACTTTCTAAGAGAATAATAACTATATGAATTTGATAAAAATAAAAAAATATAGTATTATATTAATATAATTAAAATAAAGGTGTTATATATGAAGATATTAAATCAAAATGAATTAAATTTATTTTCTAGTATTGTTAAAATGAGTCAAAAAGAATTATTTATCAGTATGAAAAAATATTTAAAAAATTTGTATAAGGATAATTTAATTATAGGTGATAAATATTTATATGCTATTGGAGAGACTCCTGTGGCCTTAATTGCTCATTTAGACACTGTTTTTAAAATTCCTCCAAAAAATATATATTATGATAAAGAAAAAAATGTATTATGGAGTCCTCAAGGATTAGGAGCTGATGATAGAGCTGGAGTTTATGCGATTATAAAAATTTTGCAAAAAGGATATCGCCCATCAGTTATTTTTACAACAGATGAAGAAATTGGCGGTTTAGGCGCTGAAAAATTAATTAAAGATTATCCTAATCCAACATTTAAATTAAAATATGTTATTGAACTTGATAGACAAGGTCATAACGATTGTGTTTTTTATAATTGCGATAATATAGATTTTACAAATTATATTGAATCTTTTGGATTTAAAGAAAATTTTGGAAGTTTTTCTGATATTAGTGTAATTTGTCCAAAATGGGAAATTGCTGGAGTTAATTTATCTATAGGATATTATAATGAACATTCTATTGCAGAAACTTTCCATATTAATGATTTCTTTTTAACTTTAAATAAAGTTTGTAAAATGTTAAAAGATAGTAAAAAAAGTCTATATTATAAATATATTCCAAATTTACTCTATGATTTTGATTATTTAATGAGTAATATGCCTTGTTTTAATTGTCATAATCTTTTTAATGAATATGAATTATTCCCAGTATTGACATCAAAATGCATATATAAATTATATTGTCCAGATTGTTTAGTAGATTTGGTTAAATGGTGCTCCGAATGCGGGAAACCCTTTGAAATTGATAAAGAGAATCCTTCAAGTTCAATATGTTATAATTGTAGAGCAGCTTCTGAAAGGAAGGAAAATTAATATATATGAATATTAATTAGATAAAATCTTAGTTTAAACAAGTAATAGAATATTCATAGGGAATTAGCGACCCTTAGATTGATGATTTATTTTTAAATTGGTCAGTAGCAAAAAGTAAATTTATAAAGGCTTTTAGAGATAAACTAATTTATACTTATCCTAAAAAAATGCGTTTTGAATTAGATGAAGAAGAGAAAAATGATAAAGTAAAAATATTTTGCGAAAAAATATCTAATATATATGAAAATTATGATTTAAAAGATTTTATTCTAACATTTATAGATGATTTTTATAATAATATAACTTCAAAAGATTATTTTTATAAAGGCGATATAATTCCTAAAGGATCTAAAATAGTAAAATCTTTTAAATTTTTTGAAGAAGATAAATGTTTATTAACTGATTTGCAAAATGAAGCAAGTAGAATCATTCAAGAAGATAAAATAGAAGGATATTTATGTTTATCAATACATCCGTTAGATTTTTTATCATTAAGCGAAAATAATTGTAATTGGAGAAGTTGCCATGCGTTAGATGGAGATTATAGATCTGGTAATTTAAGCTATATGGTTGATACCTCTACTATAATTTGTTATTTACGATCTACAGAAAAAGAAAATATTACTCGTTTTCCTTTTAAATGGTATAATAAAAAATGGCGAGTCCTATTATTTTTTTCTGACGATTTTCAAATGTTATTTGCGGGAAAGCAGTATCCGTTTACAAACAATAAAATTTTAGATTTTATTAAAGATAAATTAATAAAAGAATCTAATATTATTCATACAAGATGGACAAGTTGGGATAATTCTTATATAACAGAATACTATAAAGACAACACAAAAAATTATTTAGATGATAGATATATTCCAATTAAAACTCGTTTAATAGGAATGTCAGATTTAATTATATAGAATGATTTTGCGTTAAATTTTAATGATTTATTAGATTCTCATACTTATATTCCAATGTATTCTTTTAATAAAGATAATCTTGCTCACTATAAACATACACGTTTTTATATAGGTAAACAAGTTAAATGTTTAAAGTGTGGAATAAGTGTTTTAACAAGATCTGATTAGATGCAATGTTCATTATGCGATTAGGTTTATGGAATTCCATATACCCATGAAAAAGATGATGCTAATATTATGGGATATTGCTGTAATTGCAATAGACCAATAAATATTGATGAATCATTTGGATTAAATAGTGAAAATAATGAAATGATTTGTAAAGATTGTTTAGATAATTATTTTGTAATTTGTAATCGGTGCGGTTTATATTGTTTATAGAATGAATTAGTTTATAGTGAAGAATTAGATGATTTTATTTGTTTAACTTGTAATGAAGAATTATAGAGTAAAAAAGGAGAATAAAAATGGCAACTAAAGGAACAATCGCGAAAGAAAAAGTAATCAAAAAAATTGAGTAGACATTTGGTTCTGATTATATTGGGATATACGACAAAAAGATTTATCTGTGGTCAGAAGAAAATGGAGAAAAAATACAAATTGCATTAACTTTGACTTGTCCTAAAAATTTAATAGAGGCAAATTCTTTTAATGAAAAAGAGTCTACTTCGGAATTAAATTTCGAAGATACTACTTCTCAAAAATTGCCCATTATCAATGAAGAAGAACGAGAAAATATTAATAAATTAATGCAAAAATTAGGATTATAAAAAAGGAGATAATATTTTGCGCTATTCAGTAAATAGTAGATAGAAAAAAGATTTATTGGATAAAGCAGATGAAATTATTATTCAAGAACAAGATTATAGATCTATTCCAGATTTATGTAAATAGTATCCTAATAAACCTATTATTTTAATAACTTCAATAGATTTTTTTAACATAAAAAAATCTATTGAAGATTTAATAAACTTTATATAGGTTTATAAAAATTTAATTTTATAGATTGATACGTTTGGAATACCATATTTATTTTGTAAGAATAATAAAGTAAAATTTTATTATAAGTATCCAGTAAATAATTTTTATGATGTAAATGCTCTTATTGATTTAGGAGTAGAATATATAAAAATTTCAGCACCTTTAACTTTTGAAATGGATAAATTATCTAATTTCAATATAAAATTTAGAATGTGTCCTAATGTTGCTTATGACAATTATATTCCAAGAGAAAATGGATTATATGGACAATGGGTTAGACCAGAAGATATTGAATATTATAATTCAATTTATATATTTGATTTTGAAAATGTAGATTTGATTCAAGAAAAAACTTTATACCATATATATGCAGAACAAAAAAATTGGCCGGGAGATTTAAATTTGCTATTTACAAATTTTAATTTGCATATAGATAATAGATTAATTTTAAAGGAATTAGGAAAAAGACGAAGTACTTGTGGACAAAGATGCTAGAACAAAAATATAGGATGTAATTTTTGTAAAACGGCA